>CAQNVT010000185.1 GCA_948844705.1 uncultured Dorea sp. | reverse complement strand
CGCCATCTCTATATATTTTTTTTGATATATTACGCTTTTCTTCAAAAGTCTCAATAAACATTCTGCATAGCAGCACATATATGATTGTATAAAAGACACCATATAAATGTGTTTCCATTATATTTCACCTCTTATGCCAGGCAGTTTCTGGGACAGATGGAGAAGCCGGATGTGGAGAGTATCGAGGGCCTGTCTCCGGCGATTTCTATTGATCAGAAATCCACAAACCGGAATCCCCGCTCAACGGTGGGGACGGTGACGGAAATCTATGATTATTTCCGTTTGCTTTACGCGAGAATAGGAATTCCGCACTGTCCGAAATGCGGGAAGGAGATTAAGAAGCAGACGGTAGATCAGATGGTGGATCAGATTATGGAACTTCCGGAAAGAACGAAGATTCAGCTTATGGCTCCGGTCGTGCGGGGAAGGAAGGGACGGCATGAAAAGCTTCTGGAGAGGGCAAAGAAGAGCGGCTATGTCCGTGTACGTATTGACGGAAATCTGTATGAGCTGTCAGAGGAGATCGCGCTGGATAAAAATATTAAGCATAATATCGAAATTATTGTAGACCGCCTTGTAGTAAAGGAAGGCATTGAGAAGCGTCTTACGGATTCCATAGAAAATGTACTGCACCTGGCAGAGGGGCTTATGGTGGTGGATGTCATAGATGGAGAACCGATGAATTTCAGCCAGAGCTTCTCCTGTCCGGACTGCGGGATCAGCATTGACGAGATCGAGCCCAGGAGTTTTTCCTTCAACAATCCCTTTGGGGCATGTCCGGAATGCTTTGGCCTGGGATATAAGATGGAATTTGACGAGGAGCTTATGATACCGGATAAGAGGCTCAGTATTCAGCAGGGTGCGATCACAGTTATCGGATGGCAGTCCTGTACGGACAAGAAAAGCTTTACGTATGCGATTCTGGAGGCATTATGCAGGGAATATAAGTTTTCATTGGACACACCTTTTCAGGATTATCCCAAGAAGATACAGGACGTGATTCTCTATGGGACAGGCGGAAAGAATCTGAAGGTGCACTATAAGGGGCAGCGCGGAGAAGGAATCTATGACGTGGCGTTTGAGGGACTGATTAAAAACGTGGAACGCCGTTACCGGGAAACGTCTTCAGAGACAATGAAGGCGGAGTATGAGGAGTTCATGCAGATCACACCCTGCAGCAAATGCGGGGGACAGCGGCTTAAGCCGGAGGCGCTGGCGGTAACGGTCGGCGGTAAAAATATCGCCGAGGTAACCGCGTTGTCAATCGAACAGCTTCAGATATTCATGCGTAAATTAGAGCTTGGAAAGCAGCAGCTCTTAATAGGCGGGCAGATACTTAAGGAAATCCAGGCAAGAATAAAATTCCTGATGGATGTTGGCCTGGACTATCTGACCCTGGCCCGTGCGACGGCTTCTCTTTCTGGCGGTGAGGCTCAGAGGATCCGGCTGGCGACCCAGATCGGTTCCGGGCTTGTCGGGGTGGCATATATTTTGGATGAGCCAAGCATCGGTCTGCATCAGAGGGATAATGACAAGCTTCTCGGCACACTAAAGCATCTGCGTGATCTGGGGAATTCGGTTATTGTCGTTGAGCATGATGAGGATACGATGCGTGCGGCGGATTTTATCGTAGATATCGGTCCCGGGGCAGGCGAGCACGGCGGAGAGGTCATTGCCGTGGGAACGGCCGAAGAGATCATGAAGAATAAAAACTCTCTTACCGGCGCATATTTAAATGGAAGCATCCGTATTCCTGTTCCGGAAAGACGAAAGGAGCCTTCCGGATGGCTTAAGATTACCGGAGCAAGGGAAAATAATCTGAAAAATGTAGATGTAAAGATTCCTCTGGGGATCATGACCTGCATTACCGGCGTTTCGGGTTCGGGGAAAAGCTCTCTTATTAATGAGATTTTATATAAGCGTCTTGCAAAGGAGCTTAACAGGGCAAGGACGATTCCGGGAAAGCATAAGGATATTAAAGGGATTGAAAATCTGGACAAGGTGATCAATATCGACCAGTCGCCCATCGGCCGTACTCCGCGCTCTAATCCGGCTACGTATACCGGCGTGTTTGATCTGATTCGGGATCTTTTTGCTTCGACTGCAGATGCCAGGGCTAAAGGCTATAAAAAAGGAAGATTCAGCTTTAACGTAAAGGGCGGACGCTGCGAGGCGTGTGCCGGGGACGGTATTTTGAAGATAGAGATGCATTTTCTGCCGGATGTTTATGTCCCTTGCGAAGTATGTCACGGAAAACGGTATAATCGGGAGACTTTGGAGGTAAAATATAAGGGGAAAAGTATCTATGATGTGTTAGACATGACTGTGGAGGAGGCGCTGCATTTCTTTGAGAATATTCCGAGTATCCGCAGGAAGATGGAGACCTTATATGATGTGGGTCTTTCTTATATCCGTCTGGGGCAGCCGTCTACCCAGCTTTCCGGCGGCGAGGCCCAGAGGATCAAGCTGGCGACGGAGCTAAGCCGAAGGAGCACGGGAAAGACGATTTATATTCTGGATGAGCCTACGACGGGGCTTCATTTTGCGGATGTGCATAAGCTTACAGAGATCCTGCATCGGCTGTCTGCGGACGGGAATACGGTAGTGGTGATCGAGCACAATCTGGATGTGATAAAGACGGCGGATTATATTATCGACATGGGCCCGGAGGGCGGCGACAAGGGCGGAACCGTGATCGCACAGGGAACGCCGGAGGATGTGGCGGAAAATCCTGTTTCCTATACGGGAAAATATATCCGCGGAATGCTCGACAGATAGTCTGTTTTTACGACAGAGAGACGCCCGGCTTCATAAAGAATTAAGGAAAAAGGGGTTTCCAATTACTCTGATTTTGATTATAATGATACTTGCATTTAAGTTACTGTGAGCAGCGGCTCATTTAAGAAACGAATGATAACGATATTGAGATAGATAATATGGCGAAAGGAGTTTCGTAAATGGCAGTAGATATAGGGATTGATTTGGGAACCGCCAGTGTCCTTGTATATGTAAGAGGCAAGGGCGTTATATTAAAGGAGCCTTCGGTCGTCGCCTTTGACAGGGACAGTAATGAGGTGAAGGCGATCGGCGAGGAGGCCCGTCTGATGCTCGGGAGGACGCCGGGGAACATTGTGGCAGTCCGTCCGCTCCGTCAGGGTGTGATTTCCGATTATACTGTGACAGAGAAGATGATAAAATATTTTGTGCAGAAGGCGCTTGGAAGGCGTACCTTTAAAAAGCCGAGGATCAGTATCTGCGTACCCAGCGGAGTGACGGAGGTAGAGAGAAAGGCCGTAGAAGAAGCAACCTATGCCGCGGGAGCCAGAGAGGTGAAATTGATCGAGGAGCCCGTGGCGGCCGCGATCGGGGCCGGAATCGATATTTCCAAGCCCTGCGGAAACATGATCGTAGATATCGGGGGAGGTACGTCGGATATCGCGGTGATTTCTCTTGGCGGTACGGTGGTAAATACTTCCATTAAGCTTGCAGGAGATGATTTTGATGAGGCGATCGTCCGTTATATGCGCAAAAAGCACAATTTGTTGATTGGAGAACGCACGGCGGAGGACATTAAGATCAAGATCGGTACAACCTATCCTCTTATTGAAAATGAGGTGATGGAGGTGCGGGGAAGGAATCTCGTGACCGGACTTCCTAAGACCGTGACGGTTACTTCTGCCGAGACAGAGGAAGCCTTAAGAGAGACGACAGGGCAGATCGTTGAAGCGGTGATCAGTGTGCTGGAGCGCACTCCGCCGGAGCTTTCGGCAGATATCCTGGACAGAGGGATCGTGCTGACCGGAGGAGGGTCAATGCTCAGGGGATTAGAGGAAATGATAGAGGAAAGAACAGGAATCAATACTATGACGGCCGAGGAGCCGATGCAGGTGGTGGCCATCGGAACCGGTCAGTTTGTAGAACTGATGAGCGGACGAAAAGACATATAATCAGATGGAAAAGATAAAAGGATATGTAGAGCACATTGTATATCGGAATGTAGAAAACGGATATACGGTATTTAATTTAAATAATGATGACGGTGACCTTACCTGTGTGGGAAAATTCCATTATATTGAAGAGGGTGAGCTTCTCGAGGTGACAGGAGAGTATACGGTTCATAAGCTCTACGGCACGCAGCTTCAGGTGGTATCCTCCGAAACATGTGCGCCGGAGGATCTGGTATCGATCGAGAGATATCTCGGATCCGGAGCGATCAAGGGTGTGGGCGCATCCCTGGCGGGAAGGATCGTAAAAAAGTTCAGGGAGGATACCTTCCGCATCATAGAGGAGGAGCCGGAACGTCTTGCGGAGATTAAGGGAATCAGTGAGAGAAAAGCAAGAGAGATCGCCGTTCAGGTAGAGGAAAAAAGAGATATGCGGGAGGCTATGATATATCTGCAGAAATACGGAATATCGACGACTCTTGCGGCAAAAATATATGCACATTATGGACAGAGCGTCTACCGTGTGATTGAGGAGAATCCTTATCAGATGGCGGATCATGTGCCGGGAGTGGGCTTTAAGACCGCTGATGAGATTGCGGCTAAGGTCGGGATTCATACGGATTCTGACTACCGCATACGCAGCGGCATTTTCTATACCCTTTTACAAAGTGTGGGCGAGGGGCATATTTTCCTGCATCAGGACACGCTTTTGTACCGTGCTGGGCAGCTCCTTGAGGTGGAGATCGTACATATCGAGAAATACCTTATGGATCTTGCCATGGAAAAAAGGGTGGTTTTGAAAAAAAGTGAGGAGGGCATGCGGGTGTATGCATCCCATTACTATTATATGGAGCTGAATGCGGCGAGGATGCTGCATGATCTGAATGTAGAATTTGATATATCGGATGCCGCGGCGAAGAAGCGCCTGCACGCAATTGAAGAAAATACGGGGCTTGCGTTGGACGAGATGCAGCAGACGGCAGTGCTTGAGGCGGTACGCCGGGGGGTGCTTGTGCTTACCGGAGGCCCCGGTACGGGAAAGACGACAACGATCAATGCAATGATACATTTTTTTGAAGGCGAAGGGCTGGATATTTTTCTTGCGGCGCCGACCGGCAGAGCGGCAAAGCGTATGACGGAGGCTACCGGCTATGAGGCTCAGACGATACACCGCCTGCTTGAAGTGAGCGGCAATCCGGAGGAGGAAGGAAGCAGCGGTTTTGGCAGAAATGCGGAAAATCCGCTGGAAGCGGATGTGATCATCATTGATGAGATGTCGATGGTGGACCTTACGCTCATGTACGCCCTTTTAGATGCGGTTATGCCGGGGACAAGGCTTATTTTGGTGGGTGACAGCAACCAGCTTCCCAGCGTGGGGCCGGGAAGCGTGTTAAAGGATATTATCGCGTCGCAGTGCTTTTCGGTCGTTATGCTGACTAAAATCTTCCGTCAGGCCGGGGAGAGCGATATAGTGGTAAATGCCCATAAGATCAACCGCGGGGAGGAGATTGTCCTGGATAATAAAAGCAGGGACTTCTTTTTCCTTAAACGTCAGGATGCGAATGTTATCATCAGTGTGGTGATCACGCTGATTCAGAAGAAGCTGCCTGAATATGTAAATGCAGGCATCTATGATATTCAGGTCCTGACTCCGATGAGAAAGGGTCTTCTCGGAGTCGAACGGTTAAATAAGATTCTTCAGCAATATTTAAATCCTCCGGATAAGAGCAAAAATGAACGGGAATATGGGGAGCGTCTGTTCCGGGAGGGCGATAAGGTCATGCAGATCAAGAATAATTATCAGCTGGAGTGGGAGGTAAAGACCAGATACGGCATGACAGTGGATAAGGGGCTCGGCATTTTTAACGGAGATATGGGAATCATCAAGAGGATCAATACATATGAGGAAACAATAACAGTAGAATATGACGAGCACCGGCTGGTGGAATATCCCTATGCGCTGCTTGAGGAGCTGGAGCTCGCGTATGCGATCACGGTGCACAAATCCCAGGGCAGTGAATATCCGGCAGTTGTCATACCTCTTTTGCAGGGGCCCAGACAGCTGTATTACCGGAACCTTCTCTACACGGCCGTAACAAGGGCGAAGTCCTGCGTGACGGTTGTGGGAAGCGATACCGTGTTTCAGGAAATGATTCATAATACAAAGGAACAAAACAGGAATACGAGTCTGGCAGAACGAATCCGTGAATTTGTATGAAAATAAACTTAAAAAAGATTTTTTGGCCCGATACCTGTCCGATGTGCGGAAAAGTAAACGCAGGGGGACTTTGTGCGCCCTGCAGAAAAAAGGCGGAGCTTCTGCGTATAAGGGAGCCGCGCTGCATGAAATGCGGGAAACCGGTCCGGTATCCGGAGCAGGAGTACTGCCCGGACTGCGCGCGCATACGGCATGTCTATGACAGGGGAACTGCTCTCTGGCTTCATAAGGAGCCTGTGAGTGCATCCGTTTACCGGTTTAAATATCATAACCAGAGATGCTATGCCGGGTTCTATGCGGCCGAAATCGTGAAAAATCATGAACGCCTGATAAGAGGATGGGCGCCGGAGGTGATTACCGCGGTCCCGCTTCACCCCGGAAGAAGGAGAAAAAGAGGATATAATCAGGCGGAGCTTCTTGCGAGAGAGCTGGGAAGTCTTCTTGCTCTTCCGGTTTCCTGCAGGATGGTCAGAAGAGTACGGGATACCGAGCCGCAGAAAAAGCTGGACAACAGAAAAAGACGGAAGAATCTCGAGAAGGCTTTTGCGGCCGGAGGCTTCCGGAGAATACCGCGCAGTGTGCTGGTGGTTGACGATATTTATACAACCGGAAATACGATCGATGCCGTAGCCGGGGCTCTGAAAGAGGCAGGAGTGCAAAAAGTTTATTTTTTAACTATAAGTATTGGACAAGGATACTGATATTTGCTATACTTAAAATGATGTTTACATGTAAAAACTGCGCACTTTGAGGTGGATTATGTTAGATGAACGTAAAGTAAAGCTGATGACACGGCTTGCAATGTACGAGCAGACACAGGGAAAAGAGGACTTTAAGGTCAGTGAATATTACCGGAAGGATTATACGGGAATGCATATATTATTTTCTATTTTCTGGGGCACAGTAGGATATGCGGGTATCATAGCGCTTATCGTGCTTGCGGGTCTTCAGAGCCTGCTGGAAAAGCTGTCGATGCAGCTTGTCGTAACGATAGGAGTCGCTGCGGTTGCCGGATATCTGGCGGTGATTATCGTATATGCGGTTATTACGGGCCATATATATAATAAAAGACATCAGAATGCGAGGCAGAGAGTGAAGAAGTATAATCATGATCTGACAAAACTGCTCAGGATGTATGAAAAGGAGAACAGGTAGATGGATAGTTTATTCGTACTTCGAGAGAAGGTTCAGGAATTATATGCTAAGAATTCCAGAATTATTGACAAAATGATTCAGTTTATTATTGCACTGGCGGCTTTTTATCTGATTAACACGAATGTAGGTTTTATGAAAATTGCAGCAACTCCGGCCGTGATGCTGGCGCTTGCAGTGATCTGTACATTCTTTCCGATGACCATGACGCTTATCGCGGCCGGAGTTTTGATCCTGGCACATATGTATGCCGTGTCGCTGGCGGCGCTCGGAGTT
>CAQNVT010000184.1 GCA_948844705.1 uncultured Dorea sp. | reverse complement strand
GCAGATGTTCGGAGGTGCGGCGATGCCTCTGATTCATGTGGCAAGCTACGGACTCATAGCCCCTGTTGTCTCGTTAAAGCCGTATTTTATGCTGCTTCCGGGAGCGGTGCCCGCAAGACTTATGTGCAGTATTCTCGGCATTCTCCCCAATGGACTTCCGGCATGTCCGGAGAGTATGACTTATACTCCGGAGCTTACGGAGTATGTGTGGATTCCTGTGGGGATCTTAAGCTCGCTTCTGTGGTTCTTCCTTTTGTGGGGAATCAGCAGGCGGTATTTTGAAAAGAAGGCGGTGGAATAGATGAAGGAACTTCTGAGGCTTATTCATCTGGAATTTTATAAAATGAAGCATACGTCATTTTTCTTTCTGCATTTGCTGATTCCCTTATTTGGAATCCTGGTATTTTTATGTTATTATAAAATAAGTCCGCACAGCCGGGAGAGTGAGCTGTCCTCCTATGTTATCGTGCTGACCGTAGCGCTTCCTCTGGTCATCAGCGTTGTATGTGCACAGGCAGTTTCTCCGGAGGAGGGCAATCATTTTCTTGTGTTCCTTGGGACGGCGGTTAAGCGGAAGCATGCGTTTCTTGCCAAATGGGTTCTGGTATTTTTTATGGGGCTTTTTGGAATGGCGCTTGCAGTCGGCGGATTTATGGCGGGATACAGCCTGATTCTTAAAAGATGTGAATTCGATTTTTCCTTTATGGTCATGATAATTCTTGTTATGTGGCTTGGAAGCACAGGAATGTATGTGATGCATCTGTATCTAAATCTGTGGAAGCCGAAAAGCATTTCTATCGGCATCGGAGCCGTGGAATCGGTTTTGTCTGCGCTTATGCTGACCGGGCTCGGAGATGGGCTGTGGCAGTTTCTGCCGTGCGCCTTTTGCGGACGGTGGGAAGGGCTTCTGATGAGATATTGGTTCAAAAAGAGTCCGCCTGTGACGGAGGAGTTTATCCGGCATAGTTTTGCGGTAAATATCATCGTGACGGCAGGGATTATGCTTATAGCAGCGGCAGGATTTTATTTTTATGAAGGAAGACGGACGGATGATTAAGATATTAGCGGTTGACGATGAAAAGGGAATATTGACGCTGATCAAAAATGCGCTGGAAAAGGAAGGCTATGAGGTGACGGCGATTGATCGTCCGGATCAGGTGAGTAAGCTTAAGCTTCAGGAATATCAGCTTATTCTTCTGGATGTTATGATGCCGGGGAAGGATGGGTTTGCTCTGTGTGAAGAGATCAGGGACCTTGTAGACTGTCCGATTTTGTTTCTGACGGCAAAGACCGGGGAGGAGGATCTGATGCGGGGGCTTGGGATCGGCGGAGATGATTATATTGCCAAGCCCTTCGGGATCGGAGAGTTAAGGGCAAGGGTCTCTGCTCATTTAAGAAGGGAGAGCAGAGAGAAAAAGTATGCCGTATCTGTTGGCGGAGTGAATTTCGAGCTTAAGGCAAAGCGGATATTTTATGGGGGAAAAGAGCTTGAGCTAACGAAGAGTGAGTATGCGATCTGCGAATATCTTGCCATGAACCGCGGCCAGGTGTTCTCAAAGGAGCGCATCTATGAAGCGGTGTTTGGATATGACGGCGAGAGCGACAGCTCGGTTATTACAGAGCATGTGAAAAATATACGGGCGAAGTTTAAAAAGCTCCGGCTGGAGCCGATTGAGACAGTATGGGGGATTGGGTACCGATGGGAACAGGAAAAAAGAGGACATTGACCGGGTTTTTTATCCGATATATCTGTATATTTTGTATCAATACGATTTTGCTTGTACTGATTATGCTTCTGACGTTTAACGGCCTCGTAAATGCGGGGATGATACTTCCTGCCAATTATATGGAAACATGGATCAATGATAACGGAAAGGTCCTTGTAAATGCAGAAAGGGTTACGGAGGAAATGCTTCCCCAGGGAAGTGTGTACGGGGTGTATGATACGTCGCAGGGATTTCTCTATGGGAGCTTTGACGAAAAAGAGCAGATACGGGCATGGAAGGCATATCTTGACAACAATACCTTTGCAGTCGGCGGCGGATATTACAGATTTCTTTTAAGAGAGGACGGCGAGGTCTGTGTTGTGAAATATTTTATCAGATCCCAGGCTTCAAATGTATTTTTAAGAAAACACCTTCCGTCGCCGGACATCTGCATTGTTCTTTGCTTTATCGCTTTGTTTGTTTTACAGACGGCGCTTGTTTCCAGACGTTTTGCAAAATCGCTTTCCGGGCGACTGAAGGCTTTGAATGAGGTGACGGAAAAGATCCGGCGCCAGGATCTGGAAATCAGGGAGGAACACTGCGATATCCGGGAGATAGACGAAGCCCTGGTATCTCTGTCCCGGATGGGGGAGGCGTTAAGCGCCGCGTTAGAGGAGCAGTGGAAAACGGAAAGACATAAACGAGAACAGGTGGCGGCCCTCGCCCACGATATTAAGACACCGCTTACGGTCATCAAGGGAAATGCAGAGCTTTTGGAGGAAGAGACACTCGAAGGGTCCTCCCGGGAATACAGCCGGTATATCAGGGAAAATGCGGAAGAGATAGAGAGATATCTTCTTTTGCTTCAGGAAATGCTTTTGTCCGAGGAGGAGGAAGAAGAGTCTGTGACGATATCCGCGGGAGAGCTTGCAGAGAGGCTGACTGACAGGGCAAGGGTGCTGGCGGAGGGGTATTTCGGCGGATGCCGGAAAATCGAGATAAGAATGCAGAGAGAATTATCGGGCAGGCTGCTTTGTGATCCCGGTCAGATCCGGCGTGCATGGGATAATATTGTAAGCAATGCGCTGGAATATACGCCGAAGGGAGAGAGCATTTTGGTAACGGCAGAGTATGTGGAAGAGACAGAGACGGAGGCGGAAAAAGGAAATGCAAGGGGATATCTGTCGGTAAGCGTAACTGACAGGGGAGGAGGATTTACGGAGGAAGAGCTTCTGCATGCCGCGGAGCAGTTTTTTCAGGGGGATAAAAGCAGGCACAGAAAAGGGCACCGGGGACTTGGACTCTATACGGCCTCCCGGTTTGCAGAGCTTCAGGGAGGCCGGGTTGTTATTGAAAATGCCGGAGAGAGGGGATACGGAGGAAGAGTGGCGCTGATTCTGAAATTGGATAAAGACCAGGTATAGTATATTTTTGCTTTTTATGGTACAATATATGGAAAAGAGCGGGCAACCCGGAGAAAGGAAGGATAATGTAAAATGAAAAAGACAAAGAGAATTCTTGCGGCGGTATTGACAATCGTTCTTTTTGCGTCGATGCTGTCCGGATGCGGAAAGAAGGAGCTGGATGCGGCCAAGGCAGTGGATGCATATCTGAGAGCGGGAACAAAGGGCGAATTTGACGACTATGCCGAGATGGTCGGAGAGGATAAGGAAGAGCTCAAGAAAGAATATGACGAGCGGCTCGACAAAGCGACAGCAATGTTTGATGAGATAAAGTCGCTTGGCGTGGACCTCGGAGACGATTTTATCGGCGAGGTCAAGAATCTTCTGGCTTCTGTAAAGTATGAAGTGGTCGGCGCGCAGAAGGAGGGGGACGGCTATCTCGTAGATGTTGATGTGAGTCCCTCGGATGCCATGAATCTTTTTATCAAAAATGTGCTGCAGGCGGCGAAGGATGCGAATGATCTGGATGCGATCGGGGATGCGCTGGTACAGGCGCTCCGGGATGCGATTGCACAGCAGAGCTACGGCGAAGCAAAGAGATATCAGGTACACCTTGATTATAATAAGGATGAGAAGATGTATGAGATCAACGAGAGTGATATTGCAGATCTTTCCGCGGATTTCTTTGATCTGGATGTGGATATAGAGGAGCTTTTAAGCCAGATGTATACGCCAAGCGGTACAGTGTATGATAATCCGTATCTGAACTGGACGATGGAGGACTGGAATGCGGCGTCTGAGGATGAAAAGACACAGTGCTGTCTGGCAATGGTACAGGAAATGCAGGGCTTAAGCGATGAGGATATGGCGGCGCTCGATGTGAATGACGCATCTGTTCAGGCCGCTATCCAACAGATAAAGGATGGAGTGGATTTAAGCTATAAAAGCGGAATGGATATCAGTATCGGTGATTATGTTGAGCTGGCGAAGAATCAGCTGCAGTAACAGGAAAGGGGCCGGCGTAAGGCCTCTTTTTCATTCAGTCATGAAATCACAGCATTCGCGCAATATCTATTGCTTCAATGTATTACCTCTGTTACTATAAGTGCAGAAAGGAAGTGAGCTGTATGATTATGAAAGAGAGCTATATTACGATCGCATGGCTTGTGCTTCTGATTATTCTTTTGATCATCGAGATCATCACGATCGGGCTTACGAGTATCTGGGCGGCCGGCGGCGCGCTGGCGGCGCTGATCCTCAATATACTGGGAGTCCCGCTTTTGTGGCAGGTGGTGGTGTTTTTCGCTGTGACGTTCGTGCTTCTGTGTTTTACAAGACCGTTTGCGGTAAGGTTTATCAACAACCAGAGGGAAAAGACGAATTATGAAGGAATTATCGGAAAGACGATCCGGATTGCTGAGACAGTGGATAATATCAGTCAGTCCGGCATGGCGGTTGTAAACGGCCAGGAGTGGACGGTGAGGGCAGAAAAGGAGGATGAGATCCTGGAGCCCGGGACACTCGCGAAGGTAGTCAACATATCCGGTGTAAAATTAATTGTAAGAAAGTATGAGGAGGAATAAAAATGGGTGGTATGATAGTTTTAATGGCTTTGGCAGTTGTAGTGGTGATAGGTTTATTGCTTCTGATTTCCTGCATTAAGATCGTTCCGCAGGCAAAGGCGATGGTAGTTGAACGTCTGGGAGCGTATCAGGCAACCTGGAGTACGGGACTGCATTTTAAGATGCCGATTGTTGACCGTGTGGCAAGAAAGGTCGACCTTAAGGAGCAGGTAGTGGATTTCGCACCGCAGCCGGTTATTACGAAGGATAATGTTACCATGCGGATCGACACCGTTGTATTTTACCAGATTACAGATCCGAAGATGTTCTGCTACGGCGTGGCAAACCCGATCATGGCGATCGAAAATCTGACGGCCACAACGCTCCGTAATATCATCGGCGACCTGGAGCTTGACCAGACGCTGACCTCCAGAGAGACGATCAATACGAAGATGCGTGCATCTCTCGATGTGGCAACGGATCCATGGGGTATTAAGGTAAACCGTGTAGAGCTTAAGAATATCATCCCGCCGGCAGCGATCCAGGATGCGATGGAAAAGCAGATGAAGGCCGAGCGTGAACGCCGTGAGGCAATTCTCCGTGCGGAAGGCGAGAAGAAGTCTACGATCCTGGTTGCAGAAGGTAATAAGGAGTCTGCGATTCTGGATGCAGAGGCTGAGAAGCAGGCGGCGATCCTCCGTGCAGAGGCACAGAAGGAAGCAAAGATCCGTGAGGCTGAAGGTGAGGCTGAGGCGATTCTTAAGGTACAGCAGGCAAATGCAGACGGTATCCGCTTCTTGAAGGAGGCAGGTGCGGACGAGGCCGTGCTTACGATCAAGAGCCTTGAGGCTTTTGAAAGGGCAGCGGACGGAAAGGCTACAAAGATTATTATTCCTTCCGAGATCCAGGGACTTGCCGGGTTGGTAAAGAGCGCAAAGGAGATCATCAACGAATAGCAGATTAAGTGAATAGGAAGGAGGCGGTATGATGACACATGTATTGATTCTGGAGGATGACAGGGCTTCTATGAAGGCTCTTGAGAGGATTCTTATGGATGATTCGGAGGATATCTGTGTACATGCCGCCTCTTCCTATGAGGAGGCAGAGGAGCTTCTGAATCGGGAGACCCGGTACGGCCTGTTTCTCCTGGACGTGAATCTGGGAGGAGAGGACAGGGAGGATATCGGAGGCATTCTGTTTGCCAGAGAGATCCGGGAGAGATTTTGCTATACCTTTACTCCGATCGTTATGGTCACGGCGGTAGGGGCAATGGAGATGCAGGCGTACAGGGAGCTTCACTGTTATCAGTATATTATGAAGCCGTTTTTGCCGGAACAGGTAAGAGAGGTGGTCGATAAAGTCCTGTCAAAGGAGAGGCAGGAGGAGCCGCCTGTGATCACGGTAAAGCGGGAGGGAGTCAATTATCAGGTGAAATGTGCGGATATCCGGTATATAGAAGCCGTACACAGAGGAGTAATGCTTCATCTTAAGGATGAGAACTGGAGGCTTCCGTATGTGACGCTCAGGCAGATACTCTCAAAGCTCCCGGACGGAATGTTCCTGCAGTGTCACCGGATGTTTGTGGTGAACAGACAGGAGGTAGAGTATTACGATCTGGTAAACCGTATGGTGAAGCTTAAGGGCTGTGCGGACAATGTAGAGATCGGTGTGACATATAAGGCGGAGATAGGGAGGATAGTCAGTGGTTAGCTGGGCCAGAAAATTTTTGTACAGGATATTCTGCGTGATCGCCATGCTGGTATCGGTTTATCTGATCGTAGATTTTCAGATCAGCGGTACTTTTGATTACAGGATATTTACGATGTTTTTACTCCTTATGGTGGTTGAGATCTGGGGGATCATTGACTGGCGTAAGAATTATATTCTGATGCAGCAAAAGGAAAACGAATTAAAATTGTATCAGCATTACATCCAGCCGCTGGAGGAGCTGGTAAAGGATATACGGGCCAGACAGCATGAATTTGACAATCATATTAACGCGATCCTAAATATGCATCTGACCGTAGGGAGCTATGAGGAGCTTGTCATGCAGCAGTCGGCTTATATAACGGGAATCGTTAAGGAGGATGACAGCAGAAAATATTTTCCCCTTCTTCGGATCAGCGACAAGGTGCTGGCAGGATTTCTTTACAGCAAGATCGTCCGTGCGCCTGCTTATGTAACGACGGAGGTAAATGTAAAGAGTCTGGAGATCATCTCCGGAATCTCAGAGCATCATCTGATCGAGATCGTGGGCACATTGGTAGACAATGCCTATGAAGCATGCACGGAGGAGAATAATCAGGTGTTTATGGAGCTTGACTCTGAGGACGACCGCCTGGTATTTATTATCAGGAATCAGGTGGGAGCGGTCAGGATGGAGGAGCTCGCGCGATTCTTTGAAAAGGGCTATTCCACAAAAAAAGGTGAGGGCAGGCGGGGCTTCGGGCTTTATAATGCGAAGCTGCTGGTGAGCCGGTACCGGGGAGAACTTATTGTCAGCATAGAAAAAGAAGAAGAGCAGAATTATATTTGTATGAAGGTGATCGTATAGGTTTTGAGTAAAGAAAGAGAACCTCCGCCTAAGCGCGGAGGTTCTTGTTTGCGGTTGAAAGCATAAGCTTTAATCTGTTTAATTGATTTACCTCGCTGGCACCCGGGTCAAAATCAATGGCAACGATATTAGACTGCGGGTAGCGTCTCCGAAGCTCCTTGATAACGCCCTTTCCGACTACATGATTCGGAGACAGATCGGAAGAGCACACGTCTGAACTCCAGT
>CAQNVT010000183.1 GCA_948844705.1 uncultured Dorea sp. | reverse complement strand
GTTACCCATCACTATTGATAAATCTCTCAGGGAGAAAAACCGATTTGATAACACGTGTTGATGGTTCTTATGTTGATTTCTATAATTCAATACCAAAAGAAATATTTCTCAATACAGAGATTAAACAATGGCAATTTATACAAGAGGACGAAAAAATATATACTTTAAGATTATCTTTAGCACAAGAAACCGCCCTTTGAAGCGCTTTATTCAAAGCCATGTGGAAACCTTAATTGGCCGTATGATTATAGCAGACGAAATTGGCCCGGACAGCGTTGTTACCTTAGACAGTGACGGAGAGCAGTTAACTGTAAAATAAAAATAGCCCGAAGGCGCGGAAACCTTCGGGCTATTTTTCCACCCTTTAGCGGAGAGGGGCGGCGTCGACAAGGGGTGTGGGGATGGGTATAATCAGTGGTAAAAAAGGCGATGCGTATGCTTCTTTAGGCGTTTTTGGCAGGGTGTGCCTTTTGGCTTGTGAGGCAAGGGGAGGAAAAACATGAAAAAGAAGTGGGGCGCCGTTGTGTTTACCCTGTGTTTGGCGGTGTGGTTCCTCCATTGGCTGGGGATCGGGTACCGGCCAAGCGGTTCGGCTGTTTTAGATTTAAAGGCGAAAAATGCAGGCATTAAAACGGTTATTGTGCCTGCGGAAAATAAAGCAGATATTAAGGAGCTCTCTGAGGAGATCACAAAGGGACTGGAGATTGTGTATGTATCTCATATGGATGAAGTATTAAAGACGGCATTGGTTCCGGGGAAAGGCGGGAAGGGAAAGAATCATGGTAATTAAAAATATTAATTTGGAAACCGTCTGCGGAATTACAAGCACGCTTCCGGATAACGCATTGCCTGAGATCGCATTTGCAGGAAAATCCAATGTGGGAAAATCCTCTCTGATCAATGCGCTTATGAACCGCAAAGCCTACGCGAGGATATCCGCCACACCGGGGAAGACACAGACGATCAATTTCTACAATATCAATGAGCAGTTGTATCTCGTGGATCTTCCGGGATACGGCTACGCAAAAGTGTCGGAAAAGGAAAAGAAGGAGTGGGGCGCCCTTATTGAACGGTATCTTCACGGCTCCGGGCAGCTTAAGGCCGTATTCCTTTTGATCGATATCCGTCATGACCCGTCTGCGAACGACCGGATGATGTATGAATGGATCGTGTCTCAGGGGTATAAACCGATTATCATTGCCACGAAGCTGGATAAGATCAAGAGGAGCCAGAAGGAAAAGCAGTTAAAGGCAGTGAAACAGGGCCTGGGACTTGCTCCCGGAACTATTGTGATTCCCTTTTCTTCTGTTACGAAGCAGGGAAGAGACGAGATATGGGAGCTGGTAGAGACAGAGTATCTGGAGGGCGAAAAAGCAGAATAGACTATGAAAACAAATTTTAAGGAACAGCTCCATGACGGACGGCCGTACTGGAAAGTAATCGTAAGCCTTGCATTCAGCCTGATTGCGACGCTTTTGTTTGTATATCTGGGCATTAAGCTTCTGATCTTCTTTATGCCGTTTGTAGTAGGCTGGGTGATCGCATACATTGCGTCTCCTGTGGTGAACTGGCTGGAAAGAAAAATAAGGCTTGTAAAAAAGCTGGGATCGATGCTTATTATCATAGGCGTCCTTGCGGTGCTGATATTTATTATCTATCTGATCGGTGTAAAGCTCTGGCGGGAGACAGCCGGCCTGATACAGAATATGCCGGAGATGTATCAGGATCTGGAGCAGGGCTTTGAGCAGATCGGTGAGAGTACGAAAGGAATATTTGAAAGACTTCCTGAAGGAATAAGGAACGGCTGGCACGCTGCCGTAAATAATTTCGATAAAACGATGGGAGATCTTATGGGGCGGATCAGCGAGCCTACGGTCACTGCCGCAGGAAATTTTGCCAAGCGGATTCCGTCTGTCCTGGTTGCAACGATCGTGACGTTTATTTCGGCATATTTTTTTATTGCCGAGAGGGAGGAAGTGATCGAATGGTTCAGGCGCGTGACACCGGATCCGGTCGTAATGCGTATGAGTATGGTTACAGATAATCTGAAATATGCAGTCGGAGGGTATTTCAGGGCGCAGGTTAAGATCATGCTTGTGGTATTTGTTATTTTGCTTGCAGGTTTTCTTGTTCTGGGCGTACATTTTAATTTTCTTCTGGCATTGCTGATCGCGTTTTTGGATTTTCTTCCTTTTTTCGGAACCGGAACTGCGCTGCTTCCGTGGGCGGTGTACAAATTCATGGTGGGCAATTATAAGATGATGGCAGGCCTTCTGATATTATATGGGATCACGCAGCTTGTACGTCAGCTGATACAGCCGAAGCTCGTGGGAGACAGTATGGGGCTTAAGCCGCTCCCGACGCTGGTCTTTTTGTATGTCGGTTATAAGCTGGGCGGAGTATTCGGAATGATCTTTGCAGTGCCGTTCGGGCTGATTGTGATAAATTTGTATAAAGCAGGAGCATTTGATTATATATTAATAGATGTAAAAATTCTTCTGGAGGGGATTTTAAGCCTCAGAAATCAGGAAGAATCGGGGAAATAGTTTCATTTCCGGCAATAATTTGTTATAATAATGTTAATTATACTGACGGGATTGATAAGGGACAAAGGAGAAATGCATATGAATATGGATGAAGCAATGAACTTTGGTAAGACTATTATCGGGGGCGCAGACGGACCGACCGCCGTCTTTTTGGCCGGAAAAATAAATACGGGACTGCTTGTCGGAATGATTTTGGCAGGACTTCTTTTTTGCTTTTTCGGACTTAAGCTTACAAGACTGCTTGCGGCAATCTACGGCTTTTTAATCGGTGCAGCCGCAGGGGTGGTGATCGTGTCTGTGGCGGGGACCTCCGGAACGGTTTCGGTCGTGATCATACTGGCATGCGCGCTGGTACTGGCAGCACTTTCTGCTTTTCTGTATAAGGTCGGAGTGTTTTTTCTGGTGTTTTCTGCGGTTATTTCTATTGCGGCCTCACTTTTGGGGACTGCTTATGGAATGTCCGTTTTTTTCGGGGCAGGGGGAAGTACAATGATCATCGCATGCGCCGCCCTCGGCGTAGCTCTGGTTCTTGCGATCCTTGCGGTCATCTATGTGGAACCGGTAATCGTGATTGTTACCGCGCTTTTCGGAGGACTGTCGGCGGGATCTGCGATCCTGGCTGTTTCCGGACTTAATACGGCGTCATGGATGAATTATGTGCTTGGCGGCGTGCTTGCCGTACTCGGTGCGGGTGTACAGTTTATGATGCATTCAAGAAAGGTCGGAAGGAAGGAAAAGATATATTCGGACGGTGTCAAAGAAAAGGATTCCGTGGAATCCGAGGTGGAAAAAGCCAGAGCGGTTCTCGATGAGGATGATGAAGAAGAATAATATAAAATGCGGGAAGGGGGCTTTCTTATGAAGATCGATATGCATTGTCATGTAAGTGAAGGCTCAATAGACAGTAAAGTAAGTCTGGAAGACTATATTACCCGGTTAAAGGAACAGGGCTTTGACGGAATGCTGATCACGGACCATGATACCTACAAGGGCTATCGGCACTGGAAGTATAAAATGAAAGGAAAGGTGCACGAGGATTTTGTAGTATTAAAGGGAATAGAATATGATACATGTGATGCCGGCCATATCATCTGTATAATGCCCGAGGGCGTGAAGATGCGTCTTCTGGAGCTCAGGGGACTTCCGGTAGCCGTTCTTATTGATTTTGTGCACCGGCACGGTGGAATACTGGGACCGGCGCATCCCTGCGGAGAAAAATATTTAAGCTTCACTAATACAAAGCGGTACTACAAATCACCGGAGATCATCAAAAGATTTGATTTTTTCGAGGCTTTTAATGCCTGCGAGCCCGTGAAATCCAATGAAGGTGCCGCAAGGCTGGCCGAGAAATATAAAAAGCCGGGAATCGGAGGAAGTGATTCCCACAGGCCAGACTGTGTCGGGAGAGGCTATACGATTCTGCCCGGGCGGGTGACCTGTGAGACGGAGCTGATTTCGCTGATCCGCAGCAGAGCGTCTATAGAGGCAGGCGGGATCCTTTACGATAAGACAACAAAGGATAAGATCGGAAAAGCGAACAAGCTTCTCGTATACTCCTTCTGGTTCTATAATAAGGGCGGTGCGCTTTTAAAATGGCATAAAAGAAAGGTAAACGGAGAGATAGAAAATCCGGTCGATCCGATTGACCCTATTGAGATTCCTTATCTGAAAAGCGGCAGCAGATAAGAAGGAGGCAAACTACAGCAGAAGCCCGATATGATATACGATAAAGCTTACGCCCCATGCGGTAAGAAGCTGAAAAAGAAGGATTGCAAATGTCTGCCTGATATTTCCCAATTCTCTATGGATTGTAGCAATGGTCGCGGTGCAGGGAATATACAGGAGGCAGAATACCATCAGTGCATAAGCATTGGCGGCACCGAATCCGAGGCCGCCTAAGGTCGCTACCATCGCATCCATGCCGCGGGCTGTCGTAATATTCTGAATTCCGAATAAGACACTGCAGCTTGACACAACGACCTCTTTGGCAGCGATCCCGGCAATCAACGCTACAATGATCTGCCAGTAGCCGAGGCCGATCGGCGCAAATATCGGGACGACTGCCTTTCCTATCATAGAGCCGAAACTTTCCGTGATATCCGCAACATAACCGTGAGGACCGAAATTTAAGATGGCCCACATGATGATGGAAGCAATGAAGATAACAGTTCCGGCCTTTGTCAGGTAGTCCTTGATCTTTTGCCATACATAGATGGCAATCGTGTGGGCATTTGGCGATTTGTATTCCGGCAGCTCGATCAAAAGTGCATGATCGGAGCTGCTTCCGTCCAGCTTTGACAGGATAAATGCGGTGGCGATCGCAATGATGATGCCAAGCAGATACATGGAATAGCACACAAGCATGGCATATTTTTCAAAAAACATGGAAGAAAATAACACATAGATCGGGAGTCTTGCGCTGCAGGACATAAATGGTGTTACAAGGATCGTCTTAAAACGATCCTTTTTATGTTCCAGTGCCCGGGATGCCATCACAGCCGGAACGGAGCACCCAAAGCCCAGAAGAAGGGGAAGGAACGCGCGTCCGGACAGTCCAAGATGACTCATGATGTCATCCATTACAAAAGCAACTCTCGACATGTATCCGCTGTCCTCTAAAACGGCAAGTGCGAGAAACAGGATAAAGATATTGGGCAGGAAGGTAAGGATTCCGCCTACTCCTGATATAATGCCGTCTACAATAAGGGAGGTCAGCATGGGATTGGTATGTATAGAAGAAAGCGCGGAAGCCGCAAAGCCTGAAAACACCTCCAATGCAATCTCAAAATATCCCTTCAGCCAGTCTCCGATCGTAAAGGTAAAAAAGAACACAAGCGCCATAATACAAAGGAAAATAGGAAGCCCCAGCCACCGGTCTGTCATATAACGGTCGATCCTTTCGGTGGAAGCCTCTTTTTCTGATTTATTGACCAGTACTTCGGATATGATTTCCTCGATAAAATCATATTTCTGGTTAATAATATCCTTTTCATAGCTTCTGTCGATCACATCCGAAAGTGAGACCGGACAGGCATCGGTTACCGTACCGTCTTTCTCTAACAGCTTGATGGCGTACCATCTTTTGTTATTGATATCAGGACAGCGTACGGCCAGCTCGCTTATGATCAGGTCGATCTTGTCTTCTATATAGTCCTCATATACCATGGCATATTCTTCGTGGTGGTTGTGACGGTGTGAAGAATGCTTGTCCTTGTGGTGGTGTATATAAGGTCCCTGGGACTGATATTCCTTGTGGTGTGACACTGCGTGAAGTAAAATACTAAGTCCGGTCTTCTTTCTTGCGGACACCGGAATTGCCGGTGTGCCGAGCATTTCCGGAAGACGGTGTAAATCGATCTCCATTCCCCGTTCTTCGACGATATCCATCATGTTAAGTGCCAGAACCACCGGTTTACCCAGCTCCAGAAGCTGCAAGGTAAGATACAGGTTTCGCTCAAGGCAGGAAGCATCGATGACATTGACGATCACGTCAACCTCATCGCTCATAATGCATTCTCTTGATACGGTTTCCTCCATTGTATAGGAGGTGAGACTGTAGATACCCGGAAGGTCAATAAGCTTAAACTCCTGCCCCTCATAAGTGGTTCTTCCCTCTTTTTTTTCAACGGTAACTCCGGGCCAGTTGGCGACTTTCAGGTTCGCTCCGGTAAATGCGTTGAAAAGTGTTGTCTTTCCGCAGTTGGGGTTGCCGATGAATCCGACATTGATTGTATCAGCCATTATCTGTCCGCCTCCTTTACCTCAATATGATCCGCAATCTGTCTGCCCAGAGCAAAACGCGTACCGCGGAATTTTGCGGTCAGCGCTCCCTTTTTATTATTGTTAAGTATCGTGATCCGGGTTCCGGCCGTAAGCCCCAGGGCTTCCAGGCGGCGTTCCAGACGCAGCTCGGTATCAATAGAGAGTACTTGATAGCTTTTGTTGTTTTTTCCCTGCTTTAATGTCATAGGAGATTCTCCTTTTTGATTTTGATAATTATTAATCATTAGTCGATTCTATGAATAACTATAGCACTATTTGACGAAATTGGCAATGTGAAGTATAATCCTTTCAAAGGAAAGGGATTGGAGAGATGCATATGCAGATTTATTATTTGATTTTATATTTTTTTACATATGGATTGCTGGGCTGGTGTACGGAAGTCGCATATGCGGCGGTTAAGGAAGGAAAGTTTGTAAACCGGGGATTTTTAAACGGTCCGATCTGCCCGATCTACGGCGTAGGCGTCAGTACGGTGCTTTTGTTTCTTACGCCGCTTTCAGACAACCTTCCGGTACTGTATATAGCATCTACGGTTCTTGTGACGGTGCTTGAGGGGCTTACGGGGTATTTCATGGACAGGATTTTTCATCATAAATGGTGGGATTATTCTAAGCAGCCGCTGAATATCGGGGGATATGTGTGCCTTATATTTTCTCTTGTATGGGGAGTTGCCTGTGTTGCTATTGTGAGAGTGATCCATCCGGTTATTTATAAGATGCTTTCTGTGATACCGTTTATGCTGGGAATTATAGTGATCACCGTGCTTACGGGCATATTATCTGCCGATCTGTATGTTACTGCTTCCGGTATTCTGAAATTTAACAGGCAGCTGGATGCCATGGAGAAAATTGCAGGGGAGCTCAGGGAGCTTTCCGATAAGCTTGGAGAGTCGATTTATGAAAATGTGATGGAAACGATGGAGATTAAGGAAGAAGGCAGGAAGCGTCTGGAGGAGAAAACAGAGGAGTCGAAGGAACGGCTGGAGGAATACCGGGAAGAGCTTAAGAGACGGTATGAAGAGCTTGCCGGGCAGAGGAGCAGAATGGTCAGACGTCTTGTCCATGCATTTCCTAAGATGGAATCCAGACAGCACAGGGTGATCCTGGAGGAGCTTAAGATGAAGATTAGAGACCGATTTTAGAATCGGTCTTTTTTCTTGATTTTTTGTGCAATATTTCGGTGAGGAAAATATTGACAAATACCAAGAAAAAATTTATGATAATAGCACTCGTCTAAGAAATTCTATTTTTCTGAACAAAGGTTCATGGGGAATCCCCCGGACAGGGAAAACAATCTTCCCGGATTTTCAAAACGAGAAACTGATACGGAAAAGGAGGGCAGAAACAGACGGTAACTATTGACAATTGAATGAAAAGGAGAATGAAATATGGTAAGGAGAGGTATGCTATTTTTTACCGTTGCACTGCTGGTCTCAGTGCTCTTGTATCATGCCGGGACAATTACGGCAGAGGCTTCGGATGCGGCTGCGTTGTTTGAAGGAAAGACGGCAGAGGAGGTAATAGCCGTGGCAAGGTCGGGACTTGGAATTCCTTATGTCTGGGGAGGGACAACGACAGACGGATGGGACTGCTCCGGGTATGTGACATGGGTCGGACGTCAGTTAGGTACAGACATGGGTCGCAATACGGGCAATATTTTAAGCTATGGGAGAAGCCATGGCTCACAGGCGGCCGAGGGTGCCTCCGCGGAGGATTTTAACAGAGACTATGCGGCAGGGGTGATCAAAGCGGGAGACGTTGTCATATTTTTCAACGCATCGGGTGTGGATGTCCATACGGGAATCATAGGTGAGGACTACAGCATCTATCATGCATGGGGAGAAGGGGCAAGCGCCTATTGGTTTCATCCGGCATATTCCAGCTGGTGTGAGGGCACCGGAACCGTGCACTGCCGTTTTGACAAAATGTGGGAGGTGGAGGGAGGCCATGGAAAAAGCTATGCTTCCTATGTTGTGTTCCGCGGTGTGGAGGATAAGGGCTTCGTGAAGCTTGTAAAGGCTTCCGCAAATGCGGCCGTTACCGACGGAAACGGCTGCTATTCCATAGAAGGCGCACAGTACGGCGTGTATTCGGACGCGGGTCTTTTGACCCAGGCAGGGGTGCTTACGGCCGATGCGTCAGGGAACAGCAATACGCTGGAGCTTAAAGCGGGCACCTACTATGTAAAGGAGCTTTTGGCTCCTAAAGGATATGCACTTGACCAGAAAACCTATACGGTTACGGTGTCCGCCAAAGAGACGGCGGTTCTTAAGCTAACGGATATTCCGAAATATGATGCGGCAGGACTTTCCGTCAGGAAAATCGATCAGGAGACGAAGGGGGCGGCTCAGGGAAGGGCATCTCTTGCCGGCGCGGAATTTACGGTCAAATATTATGATAACATGTCAGGTAAAACAGAAGGCAGTCCAAAGCGCACCTGGGTTCTTGTTACAAAGGAAAGCCAGGAAAATGGAAAACCGGTATATAGGGCAGAGCTTAAAGAGGAATATAAGGGAGAAGGGTGCGAGGCGTTTTATACGGATGAAAAGGGAAACGCCGTTCTGCCTCTGGGAACCTATTCTGTTGAGGAGACAAAAGCGCCGGAGGGATATCTTTTAAAGGGCTCCTATTTGTGTGCGGAGGACGGAAAGAAAATTACCGGGAAATATGTGTCTGTTGTAAGGGAAAAGGGAAATGCCGCGGCGCTTACCGGAGGAAATGTATATTCTGTGTGGGACAGGGTGATCCGCGGAGACCTGGAGGGGATCAAGGTAGGAGGAGAGGCTCATAAGAGGCTTGCAGGCGTGCCTTTTGAGATCGCCAGCATGACTACCGGAGAAAGCCATATCGTAATTACGGATGAAAACGGACAGTTCAGTACGGCTTCCGACTGGAATCCCCACACGCAGAATACGAATGCCGGAACTACCAGCCTTGACGGAATCTGGTTCGGAGCGGGTGATCCGGATGACGAGCTGGGAGCGCTGCCGTATGATGTGTACCAGATCACCGAGCTTGCATGTGAAGCAAATGAAGAATATCTGTTGATCCCTCCGTTTGAGGTGTCAGTGTATCGGGAGAAAAAGGTGATAGACTTGGGAACACTGGTAGATGAAGCCCCGGATATACCGGAGGAACCGGAAGAGCCGGAGGAACCGGAAGAACCGGAAGAACCGGAAGAACCGGAGGAAAGAGAAATCTCTATTCATACGACGGCATCCAATAAATCCGACGGTTCCAAAGCGGTATCGGCAGAAGGAGAGGCTGTGATCATTGACAAGGTGTCTATTGACGGCCTTGAAAAAGGAAAAAAATACAGGCTGTACGGTTATGAGATGCTTAAGGAGGAGAATGCAAGGCTTATGATCGACGGAGAGCCTGTGGAAAATGAAATCGAATTTATTGCTGCGGAGGAGAAGCAGCAGGTGGAAATCGAGTTTTCATTTCCGGCAGAAAAGCTCGGCGGATCGGAGGCCGTGATCTTTGAAGAGCTGTATGATATAACAGAGCCGGAAAAGCCGGAAATGGTTGCGGAGCACAAGGATATTAATAACAAATATCAGACTGTGGCTATAGAGGAGCCGGAAAAACCGCAGCCGGAGGTAAAGTCCGCTCCGAAAACCGGCGATATAAATGCACGGACCTTGTCGGTTTTTATCCTGTTGCTCGTTCTTTCTTGCGCTGCCGTGTTCAGTTGTGTTACAATAATGCGAAAGACGAAATAGAAGAACAGGAGGTTGTCGCAGATGGGAATGACAATGACGCAGAAAATATTGGCGGCGCATGCGGGACTTGACCGTGTGGAGGCCGGACAATTGATAGAGGCGAAGCTGGACGTGGTTATGGCAAATGATATTACCGGGCCGATGGCGCTTCCGATCTTTCGGGAGATGGCGGAGAAGGTATATGATAAGGATAAGGTAGTACTGGTGCCGGATCATTTTACGCCGAACAAGGATATTAAGTCCGCGGAGAATTCAAAGGCTATCCGCGAGTTTGCAAGAGAGCAGGGGCTTACATGGTATTTTGAGCAGGGAAAGTCGGGCGTGGAGCATGCGATCCTTCCGGAGGCAGGAGTGGTTGCGGCGGGCGAGTGTATTATCGGTGCGGATTCCCACACCTGTACATACGGAGCGCTGGGAGCATTTTCGACGGGAGTCGGTACGACGGACATTGCGACAGGAATGGCGACCGGAGAATTATGGTTTAAGGTGCCGTCGGCGATAAAGTTTGTGCTCTCGGGAAAGCCGGGGCCGTATGTGAGCGGAAAGGATATTATTATTCACATTATAGGCAGAATCGGCGTGGACGGCGCACTGTATAAATCTATGGAATTTACCGGGGAGGGAATCGGTGAGCTGTCCATGGATGACCGTTTTACAATGGCAAATATGGCAATTGAGGCCGGAGCCAAGAACGGGATCTTCCCGGTGGATGAAAAGGCTGAGGAATACCTGAGGGAGCATACAAAGAAAAGCTATCAGATCTACGCGGCCGACGAGGACGCCGTGTATGATGAGGTAGTGGAGATTAATCTGTCAGAGGTGCGTCCGACGGTTGCATTCCCGCATCTTCCGGGTAATGCGAAGACAATCGATGAGATCGAGGCGATGGAGCCGGTGAAGATTCAGCAGGTTGTGATCGGTTCCTGTACAAACGGCCGTATGGAGGATATGAGAAAGGCCGCGGCAATTTTGAAAGGGCACACGGTCCATCCGGATGTGCGCGTCATGGTCATTCCGGCGACACAGAAGATTTACAAGCAGTGTATAAAGGAAGGGCTTCTTGATATATTTGTTGATGCGGGATGTGCGGTGAATACACCGAGCTGCGGTCCGTGTATGGGAGGACATATGGGAGTTATGGCAGCAGGAGAGCGGTGTGTATCCACGACAAACCGCAACTTTGTAGGAAGAATGGGACATGTGGATTCTCTTATTTATCTTGCGTCCCCGGAAGTAGCGGCGGCGAGCGCGATCGCAGGCTATATTGCAAATCCTGAGAAAGTAGGTGACAGATAATGAAGGCGCTTGGACATGTTTTTAAATACGGAGATAATGTGGATACGGATGTTATTATCCCGGCAAGATATCTTAATTCCTTTGACGCGCAGGAGCTTGCAAGCCATGCGATGGTAGATATCGATCCGGAATTTGTTCACAAGGTTAAGAAGGGCGATCTGATCGTTGCAAATAAAAATTTCGGCTGCGGTTCATCCAGAGAGCACGCGCCGCTTTGTCTTAAGACGGCGGGAGTAAGCTGCGTGATCGCCGAGACATTTGCGAGGATTTTTTACAGAAACGCGATCAATATCGGACTGCCGATCATTGAATGTCCGGAGGCTGCGCGCGGAATCGATGCCGGCGATGAGGTCGAGGTGGATTTTGACAGCGGCAAAATATATAACAGGACAAAGGGAACCGAGTTTCAGGGGCAGCCGTTTCCGGAATTTATGCAGAAGCTTATAAAAGCCGGAGGACTTGTAAAGTATACGAATAGTAAAAAGGAAGCATAAGGAAAGGTGACGGACATGGATCTACATTATACAAGTACCAGAAATTCAGAGGTGAAGGTGACGGCTTCTCAGGCAATTCTCAAAGGACTGGCTCCGGACGGAGGATTGTTTGTGCCGGAAGATATTCCTCATTTAGACGTGTCTATGGAGGAGCTTAAGGAAATGAGCTATCAAGAGACGGCTTATGTCGTTATGAAGCAGTTTCTTACGGACTTTACCGGGGAGGAGCTTAAAGAATGCATCAGGAAAGCGTATGACGGCAAATTTGATACGGAGGAGATCGCGCCTCTGGTAAAGACGGACGATGTCTATTATCTGGAACTGTTTCATGGAGCGACAATTGCATTTAAGGATATGGCGCTTTCTATTCTGCCGCATCTTCTTACGGTATCGGCGAGGAAGAACCAGGTGGAGAACGAGATCGTAATATTGACGGCTACTTCCGGGGATACCGGAAAGGCGGCAATGGCGGGGTTTGCAGATGTGAAGGGAACAAAAATCATTGTTTTTTATCCCAGGAACGGAGTCAGCAAAGTTCAGGAGCTTCAGATGGTGACCCAGAAGGGAAGTAATGTAGATGTTGTGGCGATTCACGGGAACTTTGATCAGGCTCAGAGCGGTGTCAAAGCAATGTTTGAGGACAGGAAGCTTAAGGAAGAGCTGGAAGCAAAAGGGTATCAGTTTTCATCTGCGAATTCCATTAATATCGGCAGGCTTGTCCCGCAGATCGTATATTATGTATACGCCTGTGCAAAGCTTTTGAAATATGAAGAGATTCAGGAGGGTGAGCAGATTAATGTGGCGGTGCCGACCGGAAATTTCGGAAATATTTTAGCCGCTTATTATGCAAAGAAAATGGGAGCGCCGATCGATAAGCTCATATGTGCGTCAAACAAAAATAAAGTGTTGTTTGATTTCTTTGAGAGCGGAGTCTATGACAGGAACCGGGAATTCGTTCTTACAAGCTCTCCGTCTATGGATATTCTGATTTCCAGTAATTTGGAGCGTCTTATTTATCTGATAACCGGAAGGGATGCAGAGAAGACAAAGGAGCTTATGGAGGAGCTTAAGAGCGGCGGAAGATATACAGTCACGGAAAAGATGCGGGAGGGACTCTCCGATTTTGCCGCAGGATATACAGATGAAGATCAGACAAAAGAAACCATCCGGAAGATATATAAAAGGACCGGGTATGTGATCGATACACATACGGCGGTAGCTTCTCATGTGTGCGCCAGGTATAAAAATGACAGCGGAGATACGAAAAAATGTGTGATCGCATCTACGGCAAGTCCATATAAATTCGTAAACAGTGTTATGGAAGCTCTGGGAGAACCGATGAACGAGGATGAGCTAAGCCTGCTTCCTAAGCTGCAAGAGATAACAGGCGTAAAGATGCCTCAGGCAGTTAAGGATATTCTGGATGCCCGGATTCTTCATCATACGGAATGTGATGTGGATAAGATGGAAGAAACCGTGAGGAAAATACTGGGTACGGATCTGTAAGAGATGCGGCGGCTTTCGACTTTAAAAATGAATGCAAAATGAAACTATAATATATAAAGATATATATTGTAAAATTTTCGAAAATGGGTTATAATAACCACAGGTAAAAACCTGGGATGTTCGATACTCCTGTAATTTTGAACCTACAAAACTTTAAACGGGACTCTTATATCTCCGTAATATGTCAGGCCTTCCTTTTCAGGCAGAGGAAGACAGAAAAGCGGATGCGGACACCCACCTAGCTGTGGCTAGGAGTCAAAATACAGGAATCGGCATTTTGGGTAGTATACAAAAGATAAAAGGCAGTCGTATATCGGCTGTCTTTTTCAATATCATGTCAGGAGTACATATTTGTGAGGAGAAACGGGTTAGAAAAGCATCTATATTATGGGCTGGCAATTTTGACGGTTTTATTCATTATTGTCGGTTTGACAGCGGCTCTTAAAGGAAGCGGAGAAGGTGACGGAAAAGCGAAAAAAGGCGAGATGCTGTCAGAAGTGGAAAAAGAGGAAAAAAAAGAGGAAGAAAAAACAGGGAAAGAGAAAGAATCGGCGGCCGGATCAGATATCCGTGTTTTGCTTATGACGGACGGATATCAGTATATTACACATCCGGATGTTTCTGTCAGTGCGGCTTCGGGGCTTGTCCTCTCCTATGGCGGGGAGACAGAAGAGTGGCCGGGAGAGAGTCCTCTTCAGATTGCACCGGATGACGGGCGGTTTCAGAAGGGAAACATCCGCATACAGGCTAAAGAAGGGAAGATTATTGTGGAAAGCTTAAACCGCGGGTACGGAACACCGTCCTACGAGGGGGTGATCGAACTTCGTACGACGGCGGAGGGCATCGTAATGATCAATGAGCTTCCGGTAGAGAGCTATCTGTGCGGTGTCGTTCCGAGTGAAATGCCCTCGGCTTATGAGCTTGAGGCTCTAAAGGCCCAGGCTGTTTGTGCCAGAAGCTATGCGTACCGCCAGATGGAAGGATATGGCTATCCGGAATATGAGGCTCATGTAGATGACAGCACGGCATATCAGGTGTATGGAAATTCGGAGCCGGCGGAAAGCTCGGCTCAGGCAGTAAGGGAAACGGAAGGGGAGGTGGTAAGATATAACGGAAAGATCGTGACCACCTATTATTATTCTACCTCCTGCGGAAGGACGACAAGCGTACAGGCCTGGGGAACACAGCCGGATGATTTTAACAGCTATCTTACGTCTGTGGAGGTAAAGGGTGAGGACGGGGATTATGAGAGGGAGCTCCCGTGGTATCGGTGGGAAGCGTCAGTTCCGGTTCAGACGATGTCTGATCTTGTGGGTTTAAATACGCAGGTCGACGTGGGAACTCTTGAAAGCATTGAGGTGACGGAAACCGGCCCGGGAGGTGTTGCATTAAAAATAGAGGCAAAGGGAGACAGGGGAACGGCCGTTGTAGAGACAGAAAATAAGATTCGGAGAGCTCTTGGGGGAAGCGGCTATACGATAAAGAGACAGGACGGTTCAGAGGCAGACAGCAGCACATTGCTTCCCAGTGCATTTTTTACGATTGAAAAATCCGGAGATACATTTTTAATAAAGGGAGGCGGCTACGGGCACGGAATCGGAATGAGTCAGAATGGTGCAAATGAAATGGCTAAAAACGGGAAAGACTATAAGGAGATACTTACATTGTTTTTCCAGGGAGTGACTGTAGAAAAATAGCAGATACGCAGGTGATAGCATGGAAAAGATAAAGGGATTATACAAAAGAATAACAGGGATTTCAGAAGAGATTGCAAAGGATCATGTGGGTGCCTATGCGGCGCAGACGGCATATTTTTTTATGATCTGTATGATACCTATTATCTTGCTTTTGCTTACGCTGGTCCAGTTTACTCCGGTTACGAAAGCAGATGTGATGACGGCCGTGATCCAGGTGTTTCCTTCCTCGGTCGAATCTATGATGACCTCCATTGTAAACCAGGTATATAATCAGTCTATGGGAATCATTCCGGTTACGGTTCTTGTGGCTCTGTGGTCTGCCGGTAAGGGAGTGCTTGCAATGAGTACGGGGCTTAATTGTGTTTATAAGTGCCGCGAGACACGTAACTACGTGTTTCTTCGTCTTCGGGCAACGCTGTATACGGTTATGTTTATTCTGGTTATCATACTGCTGCTTGTGTTGTCCGTGTTCGGAAACAGTCTGAATATTTTTATTGAGGAGCATGTGCCGATTCTTTCAAGGGCGGCGGACTGGCTGATTGAGGCCCGGACCTTCATTGCACCGGTCACCCTTGTCCTGTTTATGCTGCTGACGTATAAGTTTTTGCCGAACCGGAAGGACCGGTATGTGAAGCAGCTCCCCGGGGCAGTCTTTTCCGCGGCAGGATGGATGGTGGTCTCCTGGGTTTTTTCCGTGTACGTCGATATATTTGAAGGTTTTTCCACAATGTACGGAAGTCTTACGACGATCGTGCTGGTCATGCTGTGGCTTTATTTCTGCATGTACAGCATATTGATCGGCGGAGAGATCAATGTGATGCTGTATGATAAATTATTTATCGGGAAGGGAAAGGAAGGTACATTGTAAAGAAGAGCCGGAACAGTAAAGAAGTGAGTGATTTGGTACTTGACAATGGATTTTCTTATGTTACAATAGTTAAGTATACAGCGATTAAAAGCGATGACCGTGTAAGTAGAGAGCCATTTTCCGTCAGAGAGGGGGGATCCCCGGCTGAAAGTTCCCTCAGGTTCAGATGGCGATCGAATTTCCCGCGCGAGCTGCATTTTTGAAAGATCCGCTTAAGATTATATAAGCAAGGTTTCAGTAGGAAATGACGTATATGCACGTTACGCAGTAATGAGTGCCTGTATTTTCAGAAGTAATACAGGAATCAGGGTGGTATCACGGGTTATTCTCGTCCCTTTTTGGAGGGATGAGTTTTTTTATTATTTGGAAGGAGGAGAAAAAGCAATGAACGAAAAGCTGCAGAGCATTAAAGATGAGGCTTTAAAAGCGATCCAGGCTGCTGATATGCCGGAGAAATTAAACGATGTGCGTGTGAAGTTCCTTGGAAAAAAAGGGGAGCTTACCGCAGTGCTAAAAGGAATGAAGGATGTTGCGCCGGAGGAGCGTCCGAAGGTAGGTCAGCTTGTGAATGAGACACGTGCGGCAATCGAATCGATTCTTGAGGAGACGAAGCAGAAAATGGAGCGCGCCATCAGGGAAGAGCGTTTAAAGCAGGAGGTTATTGACGTTACACTTCCGTCAAGGAAGAATATGGTAGGGCATCGCCATCCGAATACGATTGCGTTAGAGGAGGTTGAGCGTATCTTTGTAGGTATGGGATATGAGGTCGTAGAAGGACCGGAGGTCGAGTATGATCTTTATAATTTCGAGAAGCTTAATATTCCGGCTGATCATCCCGCAAAGGATGAACAGGATACATTTTATATTAATAAAGAAATCGTACTTCGTACCCAGACCTCGCCGGTACAGGCACGTGTGATGGAGCAGGGAAAGCTTCCGATCCGTATGATCGCGCCGGGAAGAGTGTTCCGCTCTGATGAGGTGGACGCGACCCATTCACCTTCCTTCCACCAGATCGAAGGACTTGTAATCGATAAGAACATTTCATTTGCAGATTTAAAGGGGACCCTGGAGGTATTTGCCAAGGAGCTGTTCGGGCCGGATACAAAGACAAAATTCCGTCCCCATCATTTCCCGTTCACGGAGCCAAGCGCCGAAGTAGACGTATCCTGCTTCAAGTGCGGCGGAAAAGGCTGCCGCTTCTGTAAGGGCTCCGGCTGGATTGAGATCTTAGGCTGCGGCATGGTACATCCCCACGTTCTGGAAATGTGCGGAATCGATCCGAATGAGTACAGCGGCTTCGCGTTCGGCGTAGGCTTAGAGCGTATTGCATTATTAAAATATGAGATTGACGATATGCGCCTTCTGTATGAAAATGACATACGGTTTTTGAAACAATTTTAAAGGATATTTCAAAAAGGGACAGGGTATTTTCAATCTGGGACGTAGTAAAATTAATTTTACTACGTCCCCGTATAAGGAAAGGAGAACAGGATGAATACATCATTATCATGGATAAAGGCTTATGTTCCGGAATTAGACGTGACTGCGCAGGAATATACGGACGCGATGACGTTATCGGGAACGAAGGTAGAAGGATATGAAAGGATGGATGCGGATCTCGACAAGATCGTTGTCGGACAGATCGAGAAGATCGAGAAGCATCCGGATGCGGATAAGCTGATTGTCTGTCAGGTAAATGTCGGGACAGAGACGGTGCAGATCGTAACGGGTGCGCCGAATGTTAAGGAGGGCGACAAGGTGCCGGTTGTTTTGGACGGCGGGCGCGTAGCAGGCGGACATGAGCCGGGAAGCCGTGTGGCAGGCGGCGTGAAGATTAAGAAGGGAAAGCTTCGGGGGATCGAGAGCTTTGGTATGATGTGCTCGATCGAGGAGCTTGGCTCTAACAGGGATATGTATCCGGAGTCACCGGAATATGGTATCTATATCTTCCGGGACGATGCAGAGGTGGGTACGAGTGCGATCGAGGCGCTGGGATTAAATGATGTCGTATTTGAATATGAGATCACGTCGAACAGGGTAGACTGCTTCAGCGTGATCGGTATTGCGAGGGAAGCTGCAGCTACCTTCCGCAAAAGGTTTGTTCCGCCGGTTGTGACTGCAACAGGAAATGCCGAGGATGTAAATGATTACATTAAGGTTACGGTAAAGGATACGGAGCTTTGCCCGAGATATTGCGCGAGAGTCGTAAAAAATATCAAAATAGGCCCGTCGCCGAAGTGGATGCAGAGACGTCTGGCCTCTGTCGGAATCCGTCCGATCAACAATCTGGTTGATATTACAAACTATGTGATGGAGGAGTACGGACAGCCTATGCATGCGTACGACCTGGATACGATCGCAGGCAGGGAGATCATCGTCCGCAGAGCCGAAAAGAATGAGAAATTTGTGACGCTTGACGGCCAGGAGCGTCAGATGGACGATTCCGTACTTATGATCTGCGACGGCGAGAAGTCTGTCGGAATCGCAGGTATTATGGGCGGCGAAAATTCCATGATCACGGATGACGTGCATACCATGCTTTTTGAGGCCGCATGCTTTGACGGAACCAACATCCGTAAATCCAGCAAAAAGGTGGGTTTGAGAACGGACGCTTCCGGAAAATTCGAAAAGGGGCTTGATCCGAATAACGCAGAGGCGGCGATCAACCGTGCATGCCAGCTCGTAGAGGAGATGGGCGCCGGCGAGGTCGTAGGCGGTATGGTTGACGTGTACGGCAAGAGGAAGGAGCCGGTAAGAGTTCCGTTTGACGCGGAAGAAATCAATGCACTTCTCGGAACAGAGATTTCCAGGGAGGATATGCTTTCTTATTTTAAAATGCTTGACCTTGAATATGATGAGGATACAAATGAAGTGATTGCTCCGACCTTCCGTCATGACCTGTTCCGCCTTGCAGATCTGGCAGAGGAGGTTGCGAGATTTTATGGATACGATAATATTCCGACAACGCTTCCGAAGGGCGAGGCAACAACAGGCAAGCTGTCCTTTAAGCTCCGTATAGAGGAGATTGCAAGGGATATTGCGGAATTCTGCGGATTCAGCCAGGGCATGACCTATTCCTTTGAAAGCCCTAAGGTATTCGATAAGCTGATGCTTGCGGCAGATTCTCCGCTCAGGCAGGCCGTGGAGATCATGAATCCTTTGGGAGAGGATTACAGTATCATGCGTACTCCGCCCTGCGCGTGTGGTACTGCGTGTCCTGCAGGAGCCTTCTGTTGGCGGCGATCACATCAGAAACAAGTC
>CAQNVT010000182.1 GCA_948844705.1 uncultured Dorea sp. | reverse complement strand
TGTCATTGACCTTGGCATTGCTTCTTTCTTTTGTGCTGGCCATAGTGGAAGGGGCGCGGAGGCATACGGTAAGGAACGGCGCCGGCATGTATTCTGCAAATATTTTCTCGATCACATTGCTTCCCTGGATCTTGATGTCGATAAAATATTTCATCTGCTTCTTAAATGCGTCGTAGAGCTCCTCATAAGTCTCAAAATCCGTCGCATAGCCAAGCTCTAATCCCAGCTGCTGATCCGTCATCTTGTCATAACCGTTATTCAGCGTCAGTTCAAAGATCTTCGGGATATTAAAGTATCCGGTCAGGATATACGCTTCATTACCAAATGCACCGGTCTCCACGCATCCGCTTGTTCCGCCCTTTCTCGCATCATCCAGAGACTTTCCTGCATTCATCAGCTCCTGAATGATCGCCTCCGTGTTATAAAATGCCGGCTGTCCCCAGCCCTTTCTTGAAACCTCGCACGCACGCTTCAGGAATTTATGCGGCGTCTTGCGGCTGATCTGCACGTTTGAGCTTGGCTGAAGAAGCTTCATCTCGTCCATGCAGTCGAGAATCAGGTAGCTTACGTTATTTACACCGTTCTCTCCGCTCGGCGTAATACCGCCCGTATTTAAATTTGCGAAATCTGTATAGGTGCTGCTTTCCTTTAAGGTTATACCTACCTTCGGCGGCGCCGGCTGGTTGTTAAATTTTACCCACAGGCACTCTAAAAGCTCCAGTGCCTTCTCGTCATCCAGGATCCCGGCCTCCACATCCTTCTCATAAAAAGGATTCAGATGCTGGTCAAGACGTCCCGGGCTGTATGCATCCCACGGATTCAGCTCGCTTGTAACCCCAAGATGCACGAACCAGTACATCTGGATTGCCTGCCAGTAGGTCTGCGGCCTATGCGCCGGCACTACGTCGCAGTTTGCCGCGATCTGAAGGAGCTCCGCCTTTCTCGTCTCATCGGTCTCTTTTTCCGCAAGCTCACGGGCATATGCCGCATACCGCTCTCCTAAGATCATGATCGCCTCGCAGGCAAGCTTCATGCCCTCCAGCTCGTTCTTCTTATCAAATGCTTCCGGATCATTCATGAAATCAAGCTTTGCCATAGACTCCTCGATGTCTGCCTTATAATCCAAAAAGCCCTTTTCATAGATCTTAAAGGAGCCTACCGTATGTCCCGGTCCCCTCTGCTCCATAAATTCGGTAAAAATACCGCTCTCATAAGCCTTCTTCCATTCCGGGGTCATCTGTCTTAAGATCCTGCTTCTTGTGCTTCTCTTATCCCAGTAAGGAATCATGACCTCCTCCTGGATCTTATAATCCCCGTCCTTTACCTTAAAGTTGATCAGTTCCCGGTCATTCATGACGTGCATATCCTCAAGCGTATGACAGCAAAGCTCCGGAAATGTAGGAGCCGCCTGCGGAGAATCCCCCTTCTCGCCTACGATCAGCTCACCCTCACCGATATACAAAGTCTTCGTGGAGAAATAATCCTTAAGAACCTGCCCGCGAAGCTCCGGAACGGACACCGCGCCCTCATATTTCTCATAGGTCTTTGTCTCGCTGACGGCACGCTCCAGATCAATGTGGGGCTGCGTATCAACGCTCAGTTTACGGAGTTTCTTAATTCGTTCGTTCATGCCTCTTCCTTCCATCTTTCTTAACCTCCTATTTTTACATTATGGAATCCAGCTTCCTTAAATAACGTTACAAAATGCTCCATCTCCTCCTGATCCGGCGCATGGAGCTCCTCCCCCTCATACCTGCCGCCGAGCCTGGCATATTTCGCCGAACCGGTATTATGATAGGGCAGGAGATTTACACAGGCAGCCTGTATCTTCTTTTCAAGCAGATATGCGATAATATCCTTCATCGCACGATCCGTGCCGTTTACCTCTTTAATCGTGGGAATCCGGATATAAATCCTTGCCCCCGCCGCATTTAATCTCTCCAGATTGGAAAGAATAAGTTCATTTCCTGCTCCCATGTATTTTTTATGTATCTCGTTATCCATCGTCTTGATATCATATAAAAATGTGTCAATATACGGCAGGATCTTCTCGAAATTCTCATAGGGCGCATAGCCGCATGTATCGATCGTAACGGTAATGCCAAGCCGCACAAGCCTTTTACAGAGCCTCTCCACATAATCCATGTCTGCCGTCATGACCTCGCCGCCCGACAGGGTGACTCCCCCGCCTGACTGTTCATAGAACATCTCATCCTTCTTAAGCTCTTTTACCAGCTCCTCTACCGTGTATTCCTTCCCGACGATCTCCCGGAGATTCAGATTACAGTAATCCGTACAAGTACCGCAGGCGTCACAGAGCGTAAGATCTGTTACTACCTTTCCGCCCTCCTCGTGGATCGCCTTATGCGGACATGCCATCTCACAGCTTCTGCAGCCGACACACCGCTCCTTATCGTAAAGAGGCTGTTTTTTGTAGCTTTGTGTCTCCGGATTATGGCACCACACACACCGAAGCCCGCAGCCCTTAAAGAATACCGTCGTCCGTATTCCGTCCCCGTCGTGAATCGAGTATTTCTGTATACTCGTAATAAGGCTCATTCCCTCACCTTCTCTCTTCTCACAAATAAAATAATTGCACTCTTAGACTATCGTTTGTACTTTAGTCTAATTTAACAAAAATCTGCTCCTGCGTCAAGATTTTCACAAAACCAATCCTGATTTTCTCCATATTTGCTAAAAATTCAGGCTCATTTCCGGCAAATCAAACAATGATATCTGATAATCCATGTTGGAATGGAGCTTCTTCTCGGCGATGATCTCATCCCCCTTCAAATGTCCCACCAAAAGCGGAGATTCCGGGTCATGCTGTTCATGCTTTCTTCTGACGCTTTCCTGCGTTCCCGTCGCGTAGCAGTATTTGCAGCCGTTGATACACGTATCGTATATTCCTATATCTATACTCTGGGCACATCTGCACTGTGGCCGCTGCCCGTTATCTCTCTTCACATCCAGCTTATATCCGATGATATTCTTGATCCGCTCCTTATCGATACATGCGCCGTGCCCGATTCCATAGCGGGACAAATCCGTCTTCTCCGCACAGGTATACAGGGGCAGTCTGTATTTCTTCGCAATTTCAGACAGCCGCCCGGCGATCTCCTCGATCTCCTCCTGCTCAAGCTCCGGATACCTTGCTTCCCTGTAAGCGTCAATAAAGCTGATCACACATCTCTCGGTCGCCTTATGAAGCCACTGGCACATGATCTCAAATTTTTCCGCGTGATAATCCGCCGTATATTTCTCCGACAAAAGTATCGGATCAAATCTCCAGTCGATCCGCTCCGGCCCGATCATCTCACTGAGAAGAAGAAATGTGGCGATCGACTCCTCCGTGCACGGAACTCCCGGCTCCAGATCATCCTCATAATCCGTGATCGTCATCTGAAAACAGTACTGATATCCCATCTTATCAATCTCCTTTAAATAAGGCATCATAGGCTCGGGATTTTTCGTCCAGAAGACAATACAATCCACGGTATCCGGGGACAGCCGGATACTGCTGATCTTTTTTCGGTTGTAAGGATTGGGGACCATCACCCTTCTCTCCCTTAAGCGGTTCATGAACCACTCCGGATAGAGTGCCGGGATATCTGTCCTTCTGCTTGCGCTGATAATCATCGGACCGCTCCTAACATATTTATTATAAATATTATACACATTTTTTCGGATTTGTGGTAGTCCTCCTTTTTTCAACTTATTTGTTAACCCACTTCATTTTTTAGTTGACATTTCTTTTTCCATTTTATATACTTGACATACGGTTTTCATTACAAAGAACCGTATATTCATAAATTTATTTCATCGGATATGAAATATTATACAACAAGGAGGATATTATGACTCGATCAAAATTATCTGTTCAGGACATTTGTTCTATTGCTTTATTTACCGCCGTAATTGTCATTATGGCTCAGATCTCTATCCCCATGCCCCTGGGCGTTCCCATGACGATGCAGACCTTTGCCATCACTTTGGCCGCGGTTGTACTTGGTTCTAAAAAGGGCGGCGCCGCTGCTCTTATCTATGTCCTATTGGGTGCGGTGGGACTCCCGGTGCTTGCCGGATTTACCGGCGGGATCCAGTATTTTTCCGGGCCTACAGGCGGATTTCTTATCTCCTTTCCTGTTATGGCGTACATGATCGGACAGGGTGTCGATCGGTTTAAAGATAGAAAAGGCGGCTTTATTCTCTGCCTTATCGCAGGCACGCTTATAAATTATGTGATTGGCGTCCTAATGTTCTGCCTTTTAATGGACAGCACGGTTATGACTGCCGTATCCGCCTGTGTCCTTCCATTTATTCCGACCGCGATTTTAAAAGCTATATTAGCTTCGGCGATCGGATTTAAGATCCGCGCAAGACTGGGGGCGCTCGTATGCGCTTAAGACCTCACCATCTTCTCTGTACACAGAGCTATAGCGGCAAAGGCTACGACACTGCTTTTGTAGAAAATATGAACCAACTTACGGCAAAACTCAGGGGAAAAGAGCCTGTCTCCGTAGAAGTAGTATTTTCCGCAGATGATCTCTGCTCTCATTGCCCGAACCTGTCAGACGGAGCCCTTTGCAGAGACAATAAAAAAGTAACCTCTTATGATAAAAAGGTTACTGAATATTTTCATATAGAAGAAAAAACCTATATCTATCAGGACATTGCCCGAAAAATCCGCAAAAGCATGACTCCGGAAATCTTAGAGGACATCTGCGGGGACTGCGAGTGGTACCCCATAAGCGCCTGTAGAAAGGTCTTGTGCGAAAAATCTCAGATATAATATAATCGAAGCTTCTCCTATACCCCAAAATTTTTCTCTATCAGCCGGCAGTATTCCTCATAAGCGGCAACGCCCTTAAAGCTTCCCTCAAGGGCGTCCCGCACTCCCTTATAATACCATCCGATCACCTGTTTATCCTTCATGCGGAACCTCTTCCACAGCTCCTCCCCCATAACGGGATAATCCCGGTCTATATCCCGCATATTAGACAGCTTGTCCGCAAGACCGATCATCTGTATCTCATAGGACGCATTTCTCAGATGCTCGATCGTCGCAGTTTTGCGCTCCATCCATGTTTTAGACTTGTCCTCACTTTCTCTGGCCACCATATAGGCCACGCGCTCTGAAAATTTCTGCGCCAGAATTCTCTGCGATACTCCCGCGCAGTCCTCGATCGTATCATGAAGAATTGCCGCACTTATGACCTCTTCATCATCTGTCATAGCAGAGACAATGTCCCCCACCTCGAGAGGGTGTACGATATAGGGACGCTTTGTCCCCTTTCTCATCTGTCCTTCATGGGCCTTCGTCGCAAATTGTACTGCCTTTTCAATCATGTTTTTTCCTCCTGTGGAATAAATCAAAGATACATGGAACAACAACCAATGTCAATAGGGTCCCGTATATTAAACCTCCGATCGTTACAACTGCCATAGGCTGCACCATATCCGATCCCATTCCGAATCCGAGCGCCATCGTTGACAATCCCAGAATCGTAGTAAGAGCGGTCATGACGATCGGGCGAAGTCTCGTCTTTCCTGCCTCCACAAGAGCCTCCTTCTGTTCTTTTCCTTCTGCGATCAGCTGATTTGTATAATCGATAAATACAATTCCATTATTAACGATAATACCTGAAAGCATTACAAATCCGATCATCGCAATAACACTGACCGGCATGCCGCACAGCCACAGCGCAAGAAGACCTCCGGTAAATGCAAGCGGTACCGTAAACATAATGATAAACGGCGAACGAAGGGACTGGAACTGCGCCACCATGATCAGATACATAAATGCAAGCGCCAGAGCAAGCATTTTAAACAGTTCTGTCATCGCTTCGTTAATCGTCTCATCCTCACCGGTCATCTCGACCTCATAGCCCTCCGGAACATCAAAGTCCTTCAGTGCCTCCTTGATCCGGTTGCTGACAAGTCCGATATTGTCTCCTTCCTTGACCTCGGCCGTCACCGACATGTATCTGCTCTGAGCATTCCGGTTAATAGACTGTAAACCTGAGCCCTCCTCGAAGGTAGCTACATCCGCAAGCCTTACCTCCTCCGTGGTCCCGTCCTGTTTGCTTACATTTAACACCATATCACGGATATCGCTTCTTGTAAGTCTTTCATTTGCATCGTCTACCACATAGACATCATAATCCCTCGTATCTGTTCCCAATGTCATCGCTGTTCCAGGCTCCGCGAGCTTCTTATACAGCTCCTGGTAAACCTGTGCCACCGTAAGTCCTCGGGAAACTGCCTTTGACTTATTTACAATGATGCGAAGCTCTTCACTGTTATCCTCGGTTCCGTCTGATACATTCTGTGTCCCTTCCGTCTCCTCCACAAGCTTCTTTACATCCCTGGAAAGCTCCTGAAGCTTATCCAGATCTCTTCCCTTTATGCGGATATTTACCCCGCTGCTTCCCAGGGCGCTCATGTCCATATTGGACATATTAACTGTTACCTCACCGTTAATATCCTTTGTAAGCTCCTCGATCTTTTCTTTAAGCTCACTGTTGGACAGGGAAGGGTTCTCGTTTGTAATCGCATAGAACTGCACCCGGTTCGTCACCGTCTGGGTGCCCAGCATGTCTCCTGAAGATACCAATGCCCCTATATCCTCGATATCCTCAAGCTTTCCCAGCTGGTCCATGATCTTGTCTGCTTCCTTTGCCGTATCCTCAAGAGCTGTTCCCTCTTCGGTCTCCAGCGTAATACTGATCTGCGTGCTCTCCATATCCGGCATGAACTCTGTTCCCCTGGATACGGCAAGCGAAATACTTACGATAAACAACAAAAGCGAAGCCAGAAGAACAACTGGCTTAAACCTAAGCGCCCTTGCAAGAACTTTCCCATATGCCTCTTTAATACGGACAAACAGCACCGACTCCTTAGCCGACGTCTTCTTAAGAAGCCCTGACGACATCATCGGCACCACGGTAAGCGCTGCCAGAAGGCTTGCAAGCAGCGAGTATCCGATCGTAAGCCCCATATCCACAAACAGCTGTCTTGTGATTCCTTCCGTAAATACGATCGGCAGAAATACACAGACTGTCGTAAGCGTAGACGCCATGATCGCACCGCTCACCTGCTTCGCGCCTTCTATCGCCGCCTCTTTGGCCGACGCGCCCTCTTCATTTCGCATCCGATATACATTTTCAATGACAACAATAGAATTATCCACCAGCATACCTACACCGAGAGCCAGCCCTGACAACGAAATAATATTCAATGTTATCCCTGAAAAATACATGGCCACGACCGCCGCCATAATACTGATCGGAATCGAGCATGCGATTACAAAGGTGGACCGTACACTTTTCAAAAATACAAGCAGGATCACGATTGCGAGCACCGCGCCGTAGATCAGGTTCTGAAGCACGGAATTTACGATCAGATCTATATAAATCCCCTGATCCATCAGCGTTACCGTCTTAATTCCTTCATGCTCCTTTTCCACCTGTGCAAGCCTTTCCAGCACACGGTCGCTGACGTCTCCTGTGGAATAGCCGGTCTGCTTCTGGATACTCAGCATCACTCCCGGCTTTCCGTTTATCCTTGCATAGGTCTCGTCCTCATTATTCACCAGCTCCACACTTGCCACGTCCGAAAGCTTCACCGGATCGATGCCCTCCATATCAAGAAGCACCAGATCCCTTAATTCCTCTATACTTTTAAATTTCTCTCCGACACGGATCAGATAATCGATTCCGTCCTCGTTCACATATCCTGCCGGCATACGGAAATTCTGCGCCGCCAGGATCGTTTTGATCGTATCGGCGGACAGCATGCTGCCTACATCCGCGGAAGCCCCTGCCTGCGCGGAAGCCTCGTTCATCTGAGCCTCCTGCATCTGAATCGCCGATTCCCCTGCCGCAAGCTGCGCTGCCGCATCACCAAGTCCGGCCGCTGCCTCAAGCTGTCCTGCCGCAAGCTGTCCCCTGGCCTCCGCAAGCGTAAGCGCCCCGTCATTTACCTGCTTCTGAATCCCTTCAAGCTCCTGCTTTCCGGCCGCAAGCTGCTCCTGGCCCGCTTTAAGCTCCGCCTCCTGTTCGTCAAGCTGGGCAAGCGTTGCATTTAAAGCCGACACCGTGGCATCATAATTTTCCACTATCGGCTCAAGCTGGGCAACTGTTTCCTCAAGCATTTTCTTTTGTTTCTCTTCGTCTTCGGTAAGCGTAAGTCCTGCTTCTTCCTTCGCCTTAAGCGCCGCAAGCCCTGCCTGCGCGGCGTCATATCCGCTTTTCGCCTGCTCAAGCTCGGTAAGCTTTGCCTGCGCTTCCTGCTTTCCGGCCTGCACCGCCGCAAGAGACTGGGTAAGCTGAGTCTCCGATACGTTAAGCTCCGCCATCTTTTCCGTAATTTCAAGCTGGGCCTGCTTAAGCTCCTCACCCTTTACGGACATCTGGGCCTCTGCCTCGGAAAGTCCCTGCGCCGCCTGCGCCTTCCCTGACGCAAGTGCATTCTTTCCGCTCTCCACCTGAGCCTTCGCCTCATCAAGAGCCGCCTTCGCTTCGTCCATCCTGGCTTCCATCTCTGCCTTAATGTCGTCGCTCAGTGCATTTACCTTCTCTTCGTTTACCGTAATCTCAACCGTCTCTTCTATACTTCCCGTCGTAGTGACCGATGCGACGCCCTCGACGCTTTCCACCTCGGGCACAACCTCATCCTCAATGATCCGGCTGACCTCTGCGGCATTATCACCCTCCGCGCTGACTGCCGTAATAAGAACCGGCATCATATCCGGATTCAGCTTCAGGATCAGCGGATTACCCACACCATCCGGCCAGTAGCCGCTGATCTGATCCAGACTTTCCCGCATCTCGATCGTGACCGAATCCATATTCGCCGTCTGATCGAACTCCAGAATGACCGTCGAGGCATTCTCACTGGAAACTGACTGTATCGTCTTAATATTGCTTACGGTTGCCATGGTCTGCTCCACAGGCTTGGTTACGACCTCCTCGACCTCCTCCGGGCTTGCCCCCGGATAGGTTGTCATAACCAGCGCATACGGAAGGTTCATGCTCGGAAGCAGGTCCACCGTCATATTTGTAAAGGATACCACACCCAGTATGATGATCAGGACAATTCCCACAACGACCGTGTATGGCTTTTTAACACTGAGCTTCGATAACATGCGACTCCTCTTTTCTACTATGTACATTAATACGTCCATCATAGCACTTGATTCCAAAAACTGCTCTCAAAATTAAAAGATTTAATTTTTTTTTTATAAAATTTATCATATATGCATAAGTTGAAACTCCCGTCCATCCGCGTTATAATTGTGGCACCGTCACTACGCAGATCAAAAATGAACGTAAGGAGGTATTCCATGACACAAAAATATGCACTTATCACAGGATCGTCAAGAGGGATCGGAAAAAACACCGCTCTGTACTTTGCACGGAACGGATACCATGTATTTTTAAATTGCAGCACATCAAAAGACCGTCTAAATGACGTGGCCTCACTTATAAACGCGGAAAAAAAAGGCTCCTGCACCCTTGTTCCCGGCAACGTAGGCGATCCTGAGTCCGTGAAAAATATATTCAGGGAAATCTATAACCATTGCGGCTGTCTGGATGTTCTGGTCAACAACGCCGGAATCTCCCATATTGGGCTTCTCATGGACATGAACAATGAAGAATGGAACCGCGTGATCCAGACGAATCTCTCTTCCGTCTTCTACTGCTGCCGTGAGGCGGTTCCGCCCATGATATCAAGGAAATCCGGCAGAATCATCAACGTTTCCTCCATGTGGGGAAACCTCGGAGCCTCCTGCGAGGCGGCCTATTCGGCCTCCAAAGCCGGCGTAAACGGTCTGACAAAGGCTCTGGCAAAGGAGCTCGCCCTAAGTAATATTCAGGTAAATGCTGTTGCATTCGGGGTAATCGATACGGAAATGAACGGACAGTTAAATATAGAAGAAAAAAATGCCCTGGAAGAAGAAATTCCTATGGGCAGATTCGGAACTGCAGAGGAAGCCGCAAAAATGATATGGGATATGGCACACACACCGGATTATATGACCGGCCAGGTTATTGGGTTTGACGGAGGCTTTTGATTTGGGGACGGAGGTTTTCCGAGCAGGGACACTGCGCAAGCGGTGTCCCTCACAGGAAAAGCTCCGTCCCCAAAAAAATCTAATCATTCTTATTCAGCCATTCCTTCATAAGCTCTATGTATCTGTCATTGTCCTCTACAAAACACATATGGCGGCAGGTACGGAACAATTCCCACTCGGAATTCGGGATCCTGTCATACATATATTTTGCAATATACGGTGTACACAGATCATTTCCGCCGTTGATGACAAGCGTCGGCTCTTTAATGTCCTTAAGCTGCCCGGTCACATCATAATCCTTAAGCGTTCCCATCGGTGTGTACTCATTTGGTCCCCAGCCCACAACATAGGACTCTCCGCCTTTCTTTACCGGACGTCTTAAGCATTCCGGCGAATCCTCCGTTACGGCGCCCGCGGCATGACGCAGCATATATTCTGCCTCGGCTGCCTGATATACCGGATCGCTGTAATCGTTGGAGGATGTTGCTTTCT
>CAQNVT010000181.1 GCA_948844705.1 uncultured Dorea sp. | reverse complement strand
GCTGTCCTCCTCCTCGCCGATCGGCGTCTCGAGGGACACCGGCTCCTGAGATATCTTAAGAATCTCACGTACACGCTCTACGGGCATGTCCAATTCCTCGGCGATCTCCTCCGGCGTGGGCTCACGCCCCAGCTCCTGCAAGAGCTGTCTGGACACACGGATCAGTTTATTGATCGTCTCTACCATATGCACCGGAATACGGATCGTCCTTGCCTGGTCTGCGATCGCCCTTGTAATCGCCTGACGGATCCACCAGGTTGCATAGGTACTGAACTTAAAGCCCTTGTGATAATCAAATTTTTCAACTGCCTTGATAAGACCCAGGTTCCCCTCCTGAATCAGATCCAGAAACAGCATCCCGCGTCCTACATACCGCTTCGCAATGCTGACAACAAGACGTAAGTTTGCCTCTGCCAGACGCTTCTTGGCGCTCTCGTCGCCGTCTGCCATCCTCTTTGCAAGATCTACCTCCTCGTCTGCCGTAAGAAGCGGAACCTTGCCGATCTCCTTCAGATACATGCGCACCGGATCCTCGATACTGATGCCGTCCGGCACGGACAGGTCAAGCTTCTCCATATCCACCTCTTCCGTATCCGCCAGCACGATATCCGCATCATCCATATCCAGATCATCCACATCCCCGCTGATCCTCAACACGTCAATGTTATGGGCCTCCAGATGTTCAAAAACCTTCTCCATCTGCTCGGCATCCAGCTCCATGTCCGAGAAAAAATCATTGATCTCCTGGATCTCCAGAATGCTTTTCTTCCTTTTTCCAAGCGCCACAAGTTCCTTCAGCTTTTCTTCCAATCTCACCGTGTTTTCTTCCATGTAGTGTCCATCCTCTCATTGCTTGTATATATTTTATCCTTAATTAATAGAAATATGCAGTTTACCGGGGTTCTCAAGCTCTCTTTTCTCCGCCATAAGCCGCTGGAGCCCTTCGAGATCTGTCACATCCAGTCTCCTTGCCTTCTCCTCGATGCTGTGCTTCCTCACCCGGATCAATGTTTCTGTCAGGGCCTTCTCCTGTTCCTTTACGGTAGGCAGCTCCCTGATCCTCGTATGAAACAGCCCAGCAACCTCCCTGTGTTCCTCCTCATCCGTAAAATGATTCATGACCGCCGCAGGATTAAGCTCCTCCTTCTCATACTGCTCGTATAAAAGCTCTGCAACCGTCCGGTACAGACCCTCCGAAAAATCCTCCGGCTTAAGAAGCTTATAGATCTGACGGAAAACATCCTCATCCGACACCATCCATGTAAGCAGTATCTTCTGGGATTTATATATCCCGTCCTCCTTCTCCTTATTCTTCCCCCCCGAAGGCTTAGGTCTTTGCACCGGTTTTGCAAGTCCGGTCTGGATTGCCGTCCGCGCCACCAGTTTCCTAAGCTCTTCATATCCCACATGATATTTTTCGGCCACAGCCTGTATATAGTTATTTCTCTCGATCTCCTCATCAAATTCGGCAAGCCGTCCTGCGGCCTCCCGCATAAAACCTGTCCGCCCCTCCGGGGACGTCATGTCATAGCCCTTCTCAAGTATCTCCAGACTGAACATAAACCCGTTCCGCGCCTTCTGTATCCGCTCCTCAAAAGCCTCTGCACCAAGCCCCTTTATAAATTCATCCGGGTCTTTGTAGGGCTCCATCCGGATAACTCTTGTCGTGATCCCCGCCTCTCTTAAAATCGGAACCGCCCGCAGCGCGGCCTTTGTTCCTGCCTCATCACTGTCATAGGTTAAGTATGCCTCATTCACATAGCGTTTAATCAAAGAGGCATGTCCCGGTGTAAGCGCCGTACCGAGCGACGCCACCGCATTCGTAAAGCCAGCCTGGTGAAGCGAGATCACATCCATATAACCCTCGCATATGAGAAAATAGGACTTTCTCGATGTTCTTGCACGGTTTAATCCGTACAGATTCCGGCTCTTGTCAAATATCATGGTCTCCGGTGAATTCAGGTACTTGGGTTTGGCATCGCCCATCACACGGCCGCCGAAGCCGATCACGCGGCTGTTCACATCCATGATCGGAAACATGACCCTGTTCCAGAACTTATCATAGACTCCCTGCTTTTCATCCACACTGATAAGCCCCGCCTGGGAAATATGCTCGTCCCTGTAGCCCTTAGATTTCAAATACCGGTACAGATCATTGCTGTACTTATTCGAAAATCCAAGTCCGAAGGACCTGATCGTATCGTCGCTGAGCCCCCGGTCCGTCAGATATGTAAGTGCATGCGCCCCGCCTGCCCCTTTTAACTGTGCATAAAAATACCGGGCAGCCATCTTGTTGATCTCTAAAAGGATCGCTTTTGTATCCGCCCTCTGTCTGGCCTCCTTTGAATATTCCTGCTCCGGAAGCTCCACTCCTGCGCGGTCCGCAAGATATTTAAGCGCCTCCAGGAAGGAATAATTCTCGTACTCCATCAGAAAGGTAAATACATTTCCCCCGGCGCCGCATCCAAAGCAATAATACATCTGCTTCTGTCTGCTTACGGAAAACGACGGAGACTTCTCGTTATGAAACGGGCATAATCCAAAATACGAGCTGCCCTTTTTCGTAAGCCTCACATAGCCGGAGATCACATCCACAATATCGTTTTTCGAACGTACTTCTTCAATCAGTTCATCTGGATAATACATATGTCACACCCTTTTCACCGCCCTCATATATAATATTCGACAAAAGTATTTTATTTCCTTTAAAAATTCCACGATTCCGGTACAAAAAACTCTTCAAATTTTTTCACGGCATAATTATCCGTCATTCCGGCTATATAATCGCATACCGTCTGCTCCTCCGAGATTCCCTGCTCCTTAAGCATTTCAAGGAACTGACCGGGGAGAAGCTCCATATGGTTCATATAATATTCATACAGCCTTGCGATCATATTTACCGCCTTCTCCTCCTCCCCCTTTGCCGCCGGATTCTGATATACATTCACAAACAGAAACCTCCGAAGCCCTGCCATCGCCCCGGCCACCTCCGGCGACATCCGGATCGACGGACGGTCCATGCTGTTCGTGATCACATTGTGCACCATCGTATCCAGCCGGATCCTGGTAGATGTCCCGAGGATCCGCGTATATTCCTCCGGAATATCTTCCTCCCTTAAAAGACCTCCCCGGATGGCATCGTCAATATCATGATTGATATAAGCAATCTTATCGGAGAGGCGTACGATCTCTCCCTCCAGAGTCTGCGGCCTTCCGCTTGTCTTATGGTTTTTGATCCCGTCCAGCACTTCCCAGGTAAGGTTTAATCCTTTTCCCTGCTTTTCCAGATATTCCACCACGCGCACGCTCTGCTCATTATGCCGGAAGCCGAAGGGGTTCACATCATTGAGCGCACGCTCTCCTGCATGGCCGAAGGGAGTATGCCCAAGGTCATGCCCAAGAGCGATCGCCTCTACAAGATCCTCGTTAAGCTTAAGGGCCTTGGCAATTGTCCTGGCATTCTGAGACACCTCCAGCGTATGGGTAAGCCTCGTCCGGTAATGATCCCCCTTAGGGAGCAAAAAAACCTGTGTTTTCTGTTTCAGACGCCGGAAAGCCTTACAGTGCAGGATCCTGTCCCGATCCCTCTGAAAAACCGGACGGATATCGCACTCCTGCTCCGTAACCTTTCTTCCCCGCGACCTGCTGCTCAATGCGGCATACAGACTCAGGTAAGTCTTCTCCCGCTCCTCAAGCTGTTCCCTGATCGTCATGCATTATCCCCTCTTTTCTTCCTCCTTAAGACGGTTTTCAATCGCATTTACTACGGTCTCCAGCACCTTGATCCTCGCATAATATTTGCAGTTGCCTTCCACTACGATCCACGGTGCGTTCGGCGTAGATGTACGGATCAGCATTTCGTCAACGGCCTCTTCATACTGATCCCATTTCTCACGGTTTCTCCAGTCCTCATCCGTGATCTTCCACTGTTTTTCCGGGTTTTCCTGCCGGGCCTTAAATCTCCGCTCCTGTTCGTCCTTGTCGATCTGAAGCCAGAATTTTATAACAATGGCTCCCGCGTCCGTAAGGTCGCGCTCCATGTCATTAATCTCCTTATAGGCTCTCTGCCACTCCTTTTTCGTACAGAAGCCTTCGATCCTTTCTACCATTACACGCCCGTACCAGGTCCTGTCAAATATGGTCACATGTCCGGCCTTCGGCATGTCGTTCCAGAAACGCCACAGATAATGGTGCGCTCTTTCTATATCATTGGGCGATGCCGTCGGATGCACCACGTAGCCCCTCGGGTCCATATGCTCTGTCAGACGCTTGATGGCGCCTCCCTTGCCGCCGGCGTCCCAGCCCTCAAATCCCAGCACCATCGGTATTCTTCTTCTGTACAGCTCTCCGTGGAGCTTCTCCATCTTCTTCTGCAATACTTTCAGGCGTTCCTTATATTCCTCCTTCGTATAGCTAAGAGACAGATCGGCCTTCGAAAGAATGGATTCTCCCAATACCCTTCCTCCCTCTGCAGCCCCTTTTTCCTCTGCATCACACGCATTTTCCCTGCCTCTTTTTATCTCCTCTACCTTATGCTCCAATGTCTGTATAACGACAGCATAGATCTTCGCAGTCGCAAATCTGCGGTCTACCGCCTCCACGATATTCCACGGC
>CAQNVT010000180.1 GCA_948844705.1 uncultured Dorea sp. | reverse complement strand
TAATCCATAGTCCTTAGTATTAAAATCATATCTATATTATTATATATTGTAAAAGCTATACTAATTATTATTACTGGTAAAGCATATTTAATAATTCTTTTTATAATTTCTTTATTTTATATTTGCCTGTCTTTTACCTGCTCAAAAGGGAACGTAAACTGTGTAAGCCCCAGGTCATCTCTCATTTTAATAAACTCTTTCTGAAGCGCCTCTCCCATTGGAACACCCTTGTCCTTCCTGAACTGCCAGATCTCATACTCTTTTTCTCCCGCAGTAAATATGCGTTCCTGTCCCGGCGCTTTTTTAGAAGCCCGAAGCTGTCTTAAGATTTCCCCGGCAGTTTTCTTAAATCTCTCCGCTCCCATAAACGCCTCTGTGTCAATCGCAATAAAGAAATGTCCCAGCGGATAAGGAATCTTATTCCCCTCCTCGTCCTTGCCGGAAAGCATCTTGAGGAAGCTTCCCGCCTGAAGTGCCGCCGAGAGAATCTCTACCACTGTCGCGTAGCCGTATCCTTTATATCCCGCCAGCTCCTCGCCGATTCCCCCAAGAGGTGTCAGCGCCGCCTGTCCGCAGTTCAGATCATTTAAAATCTGCTTGCTGTCCGTCACCGCTTTTCCGTCATTTCCAATCACCATACCTGCCGGTGTATCCATCCCGTTTCGCGCATAGAATTCAATCTTCCCCCGCTGGGAAATGGAAGTTGCGCAATCCAGCACGAATGGGAACGGCTCATCTGTGGGAAGGCCAAAGGTGATGGGATTCGTCCCCAGCATATTCTCAACACCAAAAGTCGGCGCTATGGACGGTCTGGCATTAGTCCCTGTGATACCAACCATATTATTTTCCGTACACATAGTCGCATAATATCCCGCAATTCCATAATGGGTAGAATTGCGCACTGCCACCATACCCATGCCATATTGCTTCGCCTTATCAATCGCCATCTGCATCGCCTTCGTACCGATGACCATACCCATCCCGTTATGCCCGTCCACAACGGCTGTGGTCGGCGTCTGTCTTATCACTTCAAACTCTGTCTTCGGATTCAAGATACCATCCTTGATCCGATCGATATAAATCGGCTTAAACCGGTTGCACCCATGACTTTCAATCCCTCTCCGGTCACTCTCAAGAAGTACCTCCGCACACACTGCGGCTTCCTCCTCAGGCACCCCATACTTTTCAAACACAGTAATCATAAAATCTTCCGCTAACTTCCAGCCGATAAACGGCCTTGTCTCTGTCATCTTTCTCACCTCCATATTGATATAATTACACTTACTTATATTTATACTGTCTCATTCAGATATATCCTTGAGAGCGGAACGAGCTTTTTCATCTCGCCCTTCATTCGCTCCGACATTACGACGCCTTCCTCCATGCAGATCTCGTCTGCGCTCTTCACCCCGAACAGGAAGCTTGCAAGAGCGGCGATCGTTATCGTCCCCTCGCTGTTCTCCTGCTTACTGTCCATCAGCATCACACCGGAATACTCCGTACCCATAACGACTACACAACGATTATTCTCCTCGATAACCGGGTCGGTAATACAAAAACACACACCCATCAGACTCTTCACCCCGACAGACATAAGCATCCTTTGCACATCTACAATCCGCACCATAATCTTCGGCTTTTCAGGCTCTCTGTCCCCCGGCATAAAAATCTTACAGTCCGCAATCTTCCCGTCCGCCTTCTGCAGCATCAGACTGCCCCCGTCACTTGCATATTCCTTAAGAAGCCTCCGGTAATAAGCCCCATCCCGCTTCGCAAACACTTGGTAATTCTCCTCCAGATACCGGTTTGCCGCCTCGGAAAGCTCTGCACAGTCCGCCTCCGTCGCCTGCAGCAAAAAGGTGCTCTCCTCTCCGACCCCGACATACCTTTTTTCCTGCTCGTAGACTGTGCGGAAATCATGAGGCAGATAGATGCCCTCCGCTGCCGGCATCAGAAAGGTAAATGACTGCCCCGCCTCATACATATCTCTGAGGCTGCGCCTGAGAAGTGCCGCCATATAACCACGTCTCCGGTACGCTTCCTGAGTAGCCACAGCAACGATATAATTCACTTCTTTTTCTGTTCCGTTTACAGACAGCACATACGGGTTCAGATGGAGCATCCCGCAGATCTGACCGTCCTCCTCCGCCGCGTAAATTACATTATCCTTTGTCTTCTCTGTATAATAATAGTCTACAAAACTTCTGCTGTCCTCCGAAAAAACCTCCTCATACAGTGGTCTTGTGCGCAGCTTCTCCTCCTGCCTTAATCTCCTGACCTCCACCTTAAGACTCACCGCCCAACTTACGCGGACATCCTCCGCATCCTGCACAGCCCTGTCCTTCATCCGATGCCGCCACATAACTGTAATTCGCTACCGTCTCAAGGCATGCAACAGCCTGGGCGCTGATTCCCTCTCCGCTTCCGGTAAATCCCAGCCCTTCCTCTGTCGTCGCCTTGATATTCACCTGATCCGTCTCAATACCGAGAGTTTCTGCCACGTTCTTTCGCATCTCTTCTATATAAGGCGCCATCTTCGGACGCTGGGCAATGATCGTTGCATCAATATTGCCGATTACATAGAGTTTTTCATCAATCAGCTTTCCCACATGCTCCAAAAGTTTCAGGCTTGAAGCTCCTTTATATGCCGGATCTGTATCCGGGAAATGCCTGCCGATATCCCCAAGGGCCGCCGCCCCCAACAGCGCATCCATCACCGCATGTAAAAGAACATCCGCATCAGAATGCCCCAGAAGCCCTTTTTCGTAAGGTATCTTTACTCCGCCTAAAATCAGCTCACGGCCTTCAACCAGCCGATGGACATCATATCCCATTCCTATCCTCATCTTCTACTTCTCCTTCCTGTTCACTCGCATCAAGCCTCTCCTGCTCTGTATCCGGGTTTCCCCCCGCAAAATCCACATAATCACCTTTTAAAAGCTTCCTCGCACTACTCACTGCCAGCACTCCGCCTATTGCAATAAACAACACGCCGAAAATCAGATAAATCATATAACTGTCCGGACGCTGAGTCAAAGCATTTTGAGATAAACCAAAGCCTGTATAAGCAACGTATCCACCAGCAACAATATAAAGAAACAACCTTCCCTTCGTCATTTTTCATCCTCCTTGTAACTATTGTTATTATCATAATATAAAAAAAGAAGACAGTCAACAACTGTCTCCTTTGTAAACAAATAGCGGGAACTGGATTTGAACCAGCGACACCACGGGTATGAACCGTGTGCTCTAGCCAAC
>CAQNVT010000179.1 GCA_948844705.1 uncultured Dorea sp. | reverse complement strand
CTGCGGGAGCTTATGCTTCACTGCCGGAAGGTGATCGTGACAGTTATCATGGATCAACGGGAGAATCCCTATGCGTATAAGCATCCCTATCAGCTTTTTGCTCTGAGCAAACAGATGGTAACCTCTCTTGTGGCGATTACAAAGGAAGAAGGGATCAAAATAGACGAGCCGGTCTGCCTGTATGAAGAGACGCCGTACCGTTTCCGTGAAAATGAAGCGTTTGCCTTTTTAGAGCACAATCTTTTCCGGTACGGCCGGAAAACCTTTGAAAAGAAACAGGAGGCGATCGGGCTCCACGCGGCGAGAAATCCGAAGGAGGAGGCGCTTGCGGCGGCAGGGGAGATCCGTGCGCTTGTAAGGAGGGAGGGGTTCCGGTACCGTGATATCGGCGTGATCGCAAGCAACATGGATGTATATGGGGATTATCTGGAGCAGGCCTTTGAAACTTACAATATTCCGGTATTCATGGATCATAAGAGAAGTATTCTTTTGAATTCTTTCGTAGAATATATCCGAAGCCTTTTAAATATGGCGGAGCAGAATTTTACCTGTGAAAGTGTATTTCGCTTTCTCCGGACGGATCTTACCGGGATTGCTTATGAAGATGTCTGCAGGATGGAAAACTACGTGACCGGTACCGGGATTAAGGGCTATAAGAAATGGCAGGAGCGCTGGGTGCGCCGTCTCAGGGGGATGAAGGAGGCGGAGCTTGAAAGATTGAATCACTGCCGGGTGCTGTTTGTGGAGAAAACAGACGAGCTGGTATTTACATTAAAGCAGAGGAAGAAGACGGTAAAGGACATCACCATGGCGCTTTACCGGTTTATGGTAAAAGAGGAGCTTCAAAAAAAGCTTAAAGTGCAGGAGGAAGCCTTTCAGGCGGCAGGGGAATTTGCTCTGGCAAAGGAATACGCTCAGGTTTACCGTATCTTAATCGAGCTGTTCGAAAAGTTTGTGGAGCTTTTAGGCGATGAGCCGGTAAGCTTAAGCGAATATTGCAAGCTTTTAGACGCCGGACTTTCCGAGGCCCGTGTAGGTGTGATTCCTCCGGGGGTAGATCAGGTGGTAGCAGGGGACGTAAAGCGTACAAGGCTCAAGGACATCCGTGCATTATTTTTCGTGGGGGCAAATGACATTTATCTTCCGGGAACCCTTCTTCGGACCGGCCTTCTCTCGGAGCGGGACAGAGACTGCTTCAAAAAGGAGAAGCTCTCCCTTTCTCCGGGAGGAAAGGAGGAGGCATATATCCAGAAGTTTTATCTGTATATGAATCTTACAAAGCCATCCGAAAGGCTGGAGGTATATTACAGTAAGGTATCCTCTGACGGGAAAAGCATGCGCCCGTCCTACCTGGTGCAGGAGCTTAGGCAGCTGTATCCGCTCCTTACCGTGCAGGATGAGGAGCAAAAGACACTTGCCATGCAGGAGTTTACCGTGCAGATGGGGATGGATGTGCTGATTCGGGGATTTTTAAGCCCGTCCGGTATGGACCGGTCCTGGCAGGAGCTCTATTCCTGGTATTTAAGAAACCCGGAGTGGAAGGAAAGGATGGAAAAGCTTCTTCTTGCCGGATATTATCGCCGCCCCGGGGACGGTCTTACGGAGGCGACGGCAAGGCGGCTTTACGGGGAACACTTTGAAGACAGTATTACGAGGATCGAACAGTTTTCAGCCTGCGCATTTGCACATTTCCTGACCTATGGACTCACGCTGCGAGAGCGGCAGGAATACGAATTCCAGGCAGTGGATATGGGAAATGTATGTCACAGTGCACTGGAGAGATTCTCACGTAAGGCAGAAGAGGCGGGAATTCCATGGATATCTCTTTCTGAGGAGCAAAGAGAGTTCTTTATAGAGGAAAGCGTCGAGGAGGCGATCGCGGATTACGGAAATTCCGTTCTTTACAGCTCGGCGCGCAATGAGTATATGATCGTGCGTATGAAGCGGATGCTCTCGCGGACCGTGTGGGCGCTTACCGAGCAGCTTAAGGCCGGAGATTTCGTGCCGGCGGCGTATGAGTTCCGGTTTGGAAACGGCAAGATCGACCGGGTGGACACATGCGTGGACGGGGATCACATTTATGTAAAGGTGCTGGATTATAAGACCGGGGGCACGGCATTTGATGTTGTGGCACTCTATCACGGACTGCAGCTGCAGCTGATGGTGTATATGGATGCGGCTCTTAAGGAGCAGGCGGGAAGGCATCCGGGAAAGGAGATTATCCCGGCAGGAGTATTCTACTACCGGATTCAGGATCCGCTTGTAGATAAAGCGGAAAATGAAGCAGACATCGGCCGGGCGGTTTTAAAGGAGCTTAAGCCGGACGGTATGATCAATCTGAAGGATGAGGTGCTTTTCCACCTGGACCGGCAGATGGCGGGAGAATCTCTTGCGGCGCCGGTCAAGTTTAACAAAAACGGAAGTCTTTCGAAAAACTCAAAGGCGGTGCCGGAGGAGGAATTCCAGGTGATGATGCGGCATGCGGTAAAGAAGGTTCAGGATACGCACAGGCAGATCATGAGGGGAGAGACGGCGGCGCTCCCCTACCGGAGAGGACAGGAGAGCGGGTGCGATTACTGCCGGTACCGGCATGTGTGCGGGTTTGATATTAAGATACCGGGCTTTTCCTACCGCGATATCGGTAAAATGAGTAAGGAGGCAGCGATAGCTGCCATGAAGCAGGAGGCCGGGATAAAAGAAGCGAAGGATGGGGAGGTGTAGATTATGGGTGTGACATGGACGAAGGAGCAGAAGCAGGTCATCGAGCTTCGCGGGCGCAATATTCTTGTTTCTGCGGCAGCCGGATCCGGAAAGACGGCAGTGCTTGTAGAGCGTATTATAACGATGCTTACGAAGGACGCGGACCCGGTAAGTGTAGATCAGCTTTTGATCGTGACGTTTACAGAGGCAGCGGCGGCAGAGATGAAGGAGCGTATCCGGACAGCCATTGAACGGAAGCTTGAGGAATATCCGGAAAACGAGCATCTGAAGCAGCAGGCCACCCTGATCCACAATGCACAGATTACGACGATTCACAGCTTCTGCCTGTCGGTGATCCGGGATCATTTCCATACGATCGACCTGGATCCGGGCTTTCGGATCGGCGAGGAGGGGGAGCTTAAGCTCCTGCGACAGGATGTGCTTGATGCGCTCCTCGAGGAGCAGTACCAGCTTGCCAGGCCGGAATTTCTGGATTTTGTCTCGGCATACGGAGGTACGAGGAATGATAAGAGGCTGAATGACCTGATTTTAAAGATCTATGAGTTTTCCAGAAGCTATCCTGATTCGGAGGGATGGCTTAGAGACTGCATGTCTGCATATCAGGCAGAGACAGCGGAGGAGCTCGAAAAAAGTGCATATGTCCGGCTTATTATGGAAAATACCGGACGCTGTCTGAAGGAAGCAAAGGAGCTTCTTGTGCGTGCGCTCGATCTTTGCAGAGAGCCGGACGGGCCGGCAGTGTATGAGACAGCCATTCTTACGGATCTGCAGATGATAGAGGATTTTTGCAGTGCAGACACATTTTCGGGAGTGAATGAAAAAATGCAGAAGCCCGCGTGGATGAGGCTTCCCGCCAACCGGGACAAGACAGTGTCGGAGGAAAAGAGCGGGCGTGTAAAGCTGCTTAGGGAAGAGGTGAAGGAGCTTGTCGGCGAGCTCTCCGCCCAGTATTTTTACCAGGAGACAGGAGGGTATCTTTCAGATCTTAAGCTTTGCAGAGATTACATGGAGGTTCTGGCCGGGCTTGTGAGGGAGTTTGCAGCAAGCTTTGAGGCCGAGAAGAGAAGGAAGGACATGATCGATTTTTCCGATATGGAGCAGTACGCGCTTCGTATCCTGACAAAAAGAGAGGAGGGCGGGCTCGTCCCCTCCGCTGTGGCCGGAGAGTACCAGCAGCAGTTTAAGGAGATCATGATCGACGAATATCAGGACAGTAATCTGATACAGGAGGCGATACTTACCAGTATCTCCACTGTCCGTAAGGGACGCTATAACATTTTCATGGTAGGAGATGTAAAACAGAGTATTTATCGGTTCCGTCTGTCAAGGCCGGAGCTCTTTATGGAAAAATTCGATACCTACCGGACAGAAGACAATGAAAAACAGAGGATCGATCTTCATAAAAATTTCCGAAGCAGAGGAGAAGTGCTTGACAGCATCAATTATATTTTCCGGCAGATCATGACAAGAGGTCTCGGGGGCATTGCCTATGATGATGAGGCGGCGCTGTACGCGGGGGCGGGCTATCCGGATGCGGAGAAGGCAGGAGTAAATGTACGCACAGAGGTTTTTGTTATTGACATCGATAAGGAAAATGCCGCCTCCGGAGGCCGTGACAGTAACGGCGGGAGTTCGGGCGGCGCTTCGGCGCTTCCCATGCTTTCGGAGCGGGAGCTTGAAGCCCGGGCAATCGCCGGACGTATCAGGAGCCTCCTTAAGGAGCATCAGGTGGTAGATAAGGAAACGGGCGCGTTCCGTCCGGTCCGCTATTCGGACATTGTTATTCTGACCAGAAGCGTGAAGGGCTTTGCGGATGTATTCGCCGAGGTCCTTAATAAGGAAGGAATCCCCGCCAGTGCAGGAACCAGGGAAGGCTATTTTGAGACCCAGGAGATCGGGGTGCTGCTGGATTATCTGAGAGTCCTTGATAACTGGCAGCAGGATATTCCCCTGGCAGCGGTGCTCTCATCGCCCTTCGGAGGACTGAATGCGGAGGAGCTGGCAGTTATAAAGAGCGGTTATAAAGAGCTGCCTTTTTATGAGGCAGTGTTCTGTTACCGCGCGGAAGGGCAGGATGAAGGGATGAGGAAGAAGCTGGAAAAGTGTCTGGGAGAGCTGGAAGCCTTCCGGAAGAAGGTCCCCTATACGCCGGTACATGAGCTGCTTCGGAAAATTCTTTCCGATACGGGATATGGAGATTTTGTATCGGCAATGCCGGGCGGTGCGCAGAGAAGAGCCAATCTGGAGATGCTCTCGGAGAAGGCGAAGGCATTCGAATCTGCCAGCTATAAGGGATTGTTTCATTTTATCCGCTACATCGGGCAGCTCAGAAAATATGATGTGGATTACGGCGAGGCCGCGCTTGAGGATGAGCAGTCGGATACGGTGCGTATTATGACGATCCACAAGAGCAAGGGACTGGAATTTCCGGTCGTATTTGCGGCCGGTATGGGAAAACGCTTTAATATGCAGGATGCAAGAAGCAGCGTCGTGCTGCATCAGAGCCTTGGGGTAGGATTAGATGCGGTGAACCTGGATGCGCGGACCAAAAGCCCGAGCCTTGTAAAGAAGGTGTTGAAGAACAAGTTGAGCCCTTTGCGACATCAAATCTGAATAGTAATTCCATAATATATACTTACAACGAAATATCTGCTGCAAAGGGGCTGCATGAGGCGGGAACTCTTATTTCCCTGTCAGATTTAATTGATCAATGTGAAGGAATATCGTTTCAGTATAATCTCGGAAAGATTTCTAAAATACTTGAATCGCAACAGATAGCATATGTAGACCTTTCATCAATTGTAAGAATGCTTAGATTTAGGCCAGACCTTATTTTCCCATTCGAAATCCTTATGCATCGCATTACCTCAATTAGAAAGGTGAAATATTGTGTAGAATATGCTCGCATATCAGACGTGGATGGCATTTTCCCATTGTGCTTTTCAGAAAAAGTTCCCATTGATAGTGCGGAAGACTTAGCCGAAACAGTAAGCGAGGAACCGACCACAATAAATATCCAGAACATAACTACTCTCGCAACAGAAATCTGTGAGAAACTTAGAGGGCACGATGCTTTTAAATCAGACTTTCAACATAATTTATTAAAGTTTTCTTTTTTAAACGGAATGGGAGAAAGAAAAATACTATCCATCATGTTGTGTGGTGATTCAGGTATTGGTAAAACACAGTTTGCTAAATTTGTGTCGCAAGTAATATTTCCTGGGGAACCGCTTATTAAAATTAACTTTGGCAATTATTCCACCGAAGGGGTTTTAAATAGCTTAATTGGCTCCCCTCTGGGATATATTGGAAGTGAAGAAGGCGGCGAGTTAATCAATAAAATAGACACGTCGAAGTCTAAGGTCATTCTTATTGACGAATTTGAGAAGGCTACTCCCAGCGTGTATAATTTTTTCTATGAGTTACTTGAAGATGGTGTATTTACTGACCGCCATGGCATTGCTCATAATCTTGATGGATATTTAATTATATTTACTTCCAACATGACGGAAGCTATGTATCATGAAAAAATCCCGG
>CAQNVT010000178.1 GCA_948844705.1 uncultured Dorea sp. | reverse complement strand
TATGAAATCATCTATCCCCTCATCCTTAATTTTCTTTAAAATCTCCTGACCATAATCATTGTCAAATCGTCCCCATATATGCCATTCCCCACCGGCTGAAGCTCCAGATAATCATAATAATCTACGATCCTGGCAATCCGCTCATCTGATTTTTCATTTAAAATCGCCTGATAAAGCTCTCCTGCTTCGCAGGCGCTTCCCACGATCAGCCCCTCCCGGTACTTTGACAGCTCACTTTTGGGAATCCTGGGCTTTCTGGCAAAATAAGTAAGATGAGACTTAGACACCAAGGTGTACAGATTGACTCTGCCGATATTATTTTTCGCCAGAATGATCACATGATAGGTCGGAAGCTTCCGCACCGTCTCTACATGATGTGCCCCGAACCGATTAAGCTTCTTCAAATCATAGATATCCATGTCATGAAGCATTCGGATGAATTTCACATAAATCTCCGCCGTCACCCTCGCATCATCCACCGCACGGTGATGATGTTCCTGAGAGATCCCCAGCGCTTTTGCCACCACATTAAGCTTAAATTTTGAAAGTGTCGGGAGGAGAATTCTTGCAAGGGCAACCGTATCCACCGAGGTAAAATCCGGTGTAATATCCTGATAGCGGCAGTTCTGCTCGATAAAGCCCACATCAAAAGATGCATTATGCGCCACCAGCACCGCATCTCCCACGAAGGAGAGAAATTCCGGAAGTATGCTCTCAATACCCGGCGAGTCCATAACCATCTGGTCCGTAATGCTGGTAAGCTGCGTAATTTCAAAGGGGATCGGCACTCCCGGATTTACAAACGTACTGTAATTGTCCGTGATCACACCATTCTCTACCTTTACCGCACCGATCTCGATAATCTTATCCTTAATAGGGCTGAAGCCCGTTGTCTCCAGGTCGAATACAACATAAGTCCCATCCAGAGACTGCCCTTTCTCATTAACCGCCACATCCTGAAGATCATCTACCAGATATCCCTCCACGCCATAGATCACCTTAAAGGGGTCATCCTTGTCAAGCGTCTCGACATAATGGTTCGCATCCGGGAAGGACTGCACCACGCCATGGTCAGTGATGGCAATCGCCTTATGCCCCCAGTCATGGGCCCGCTTTACGATATCCTTTACCTCAGACACACCGTCCATATCACTCATTTTCGTATGACAGTGAAGCTCCACTCTCTTTTCCGGCGCCGTATCCTTCCTTGTCTCGGTAAAATCCGGTATCTTCCTGATTCCGAAAACAGAGCCTATCGTAAGCTCTCCGTCAAATTTATCAATCGTCGTAACTCCCTTGATCTTAAGAAATGCACCTGTCTTCACCTCTCCCAGTATATCCGGAAGCTGCTCGTTTCTCACAAACATCTTTACCATGATCGTATCGGTAAAATCTGTAACCGCGTACATAACGATCGTTTTTTCATTTCGTATCTCTCTCGTATCAAGACTCAGCACCTTGCCGCGGAAGGTGATCTCGCCCATCTCTCCCGCAACCTGACAAAGCTCGATCGTTTCATCGTCAAAGGTCCGCCCATAGATCAGGCCGTCGGCATCCGGTGCTTTACTTCTAGGGGTAAATATTTTCTTTTCTATAGAATCTTTTTTCTTTCCATTCGACTTTGAAGATGTCTCCTCTACCTTCTTCTTAAGCTGCTCTGTCTGTGAGAGAATCGATTCCACCTCCTGCTTAAGCTTCATATCATTATACTTAAGCTTACTCTCCCCAGCCTTCTTATAGAGAACTCTGACCTCGATCGGGGTTTTAAAACGCTTATCATACACGTCAGAAAGATATGATGCCATAGACTCCTTTTTTCCCTGTGCTACGATCGTATCAGTAAGCTGCAGGCACAGGATATTCTCATCCTCAAAAGCATATTTTGCATTCTGAAGCATATTCCTTTCCACCACGCTTCTGTCATTCAGCTCTACAAGAAAGCTCTCAAAATATTCTGTCATGATATTCTCAGGCGTATACTGCCCGGACAGTTCAAAGCTCTCCAGAATCTGCACCGAAAGCCTGCTTTGGCTGAAAAGCTGTGTCTTGATCAGCTGCTCCATCTCATAGATGCGGTTTTTCTGGATCAGATGGTTGCTTTTTAAATAAACTTTAATAAAGGTGCGCATGGAATTCGTCGCCACCTTCGTAACCTGCACCTCTAAAAACAGTGCTCTAAGCTCGTCTCCCACCTTCAAGGTAGGAAATACATCAAAAAACGGTTTGCTCGTCTCTTCTCTATTCATTCCAGTGTAACAGCTCCTGTCTCAATGCTTCCAGCAGTTCCTCTTCCTTTACCTTCTTAACGACCTCGCCCTTCTTAATCAGAAGTCCTTCTCCGATGCCTCCCGCAATGCCGATATCCGCTTCCTTTGCTTCCCCGGGACCGTTCACGACACAGCCCATTACCGCAACCCTGATATCAAGAGGAATATCCGAAACCATTTCTTCCACCTGGTTGGCAAGACCGATCAGATCGATCTTCGTCCTCCCGCAGGTCGGGCAGGATACGACCTCAATACCGCCCCTTCTAAGACCCAGTGTCTTTAAGATCAACTTTGCCGACTTGATCTCCTCTGACGGAGCTCCGGTAAGGGATACTCGTATCGTATCCCCGATCCCCTGATACAGGATCAGTCCCAGACCGACCGAGGACTTAATATTTCCTGCAAGAAGCGTTCCGGCCTCGGTGATTCCCACATGAAGCGGATACGGACATACCTTCGCAATCTGTTCATGAGCCTTTACACACATCAGTACATCCGAGGATTTGATGCTTACCACCAGCTCCTCATATCCCAGCCCTTCAATCATATGTACCTTATCAAGTGCGCTCTCTACCAGTCCCTCCGCCGTCACGCCGCCATACTTTTCTATCAGCGGCTTTTCAAGAGAACCGCTGTTTACACCGACCCGGATCGGCACATGATATTCCTTTGCCTTATCAACGACTGCCTTCACATGAGAAGCGTCCCCGATATTTCCGGGATTGATCCGTATCTTATCCGCACCGTGCTCAATCGCCGCCGTCGCAAGCCTGTAATCAAAATGTATATCCGCCACAAGAGGGATATGTATCTGCTTCTTAATCTCTGAAAGCGCTTCGGCCGCCTCTAATGTCGGAACCGCACATCGGATGATCTCGCAGCCTGCACGCTCAAGAGATAAGATTTGTTCTACGGTTCCTTTTACATCCTCGGTCCTTGTATTGGTCATGGACTGGATGGCAACAGGGCTTCCCCCGCCGACCGTGACGCTGCCGATCGTTATTTTTTTTGTATGCTCTCTGTACATCATTCATTTCTCCTTCCTTGATCAAATATATTTGGTTCTCCGGCTTATAGAAAAAGACACCTCATCTCCCTATGTGAAGTGTCAATTTCAGACTTTACTGCCGTTATAGTTCCTATACGCAGGCCAGACATTTATTTTTTTACAAAGGTAAGCTGCTCTCCGTACTCCCGCTCCGACAAAATCAACCTGTTGCCCTCTATGTTATAGTCAAACGTTGTCGCTACGCCTGAGAGTGCGCTTACCAGAGTCTCCTCTGTATATGCCCCGTCCGCCTTGCGGACCTGTTCCTCAAGAGCCGCCATGTCCTCCTTGATCGTAATCGTCTTTTCCTCTTTATCCAGTGTATATTCCATCTCTACACTGACATCTGTCCCCTCGGAAATATCATATACCTTTACAGTCATGGCTCCGTTAACCCCGACATTTACCACAAGGTCGCCGTCCTCGCTCTCCCAGCTTCCCTCCAGAGGATTTGCCGTAAACATCTTCATCAGTAGATACACGGCAATCACAACAATCAGGACAGAAGAAACCAGCGTTACCAGCTTCCATATTTTACTGCGTTTTGCTTCGTCATTCTTTGCTATTATCATTCCCAAAGACCTCTCATCTGCTTCGTCAGCTATATTCAATAAAATTATACCACATGGGATAATCTTTATTCAATATATATCTGTTTTCTTGACCAAATTGTCAGTGAAGAAGCTGGTGCAGCACATCCATCAGAAGTCCTATATCAAGGGGCTTGGCGATATGAGCATTCATACCGCTCTTAATTGCGGCCTCCCTGTCTTCCTCCATCGCATTTGCCGTCATAGCAATGATAGGAAGAATCTTTACATCCCTGCGCTTCATCGCCCGGATCGCCTTCGTAGCTTCGTATCCGTTCATAACCGGCATCTGCACATCCATCAAAACGGCGTCATAATAACCTTCCGGAGATTTCTCCAACATTGAAACTGCATCCGTTCCATCCGGCGCGGCCTCAATCTCAAATCCGGCCTCCTCCAGAATGACCTCCGCAATTTCCCGGTTCAGCTCATTATCTTCTACCAGGAGAAGCCTCTTTCCGCTGTAATCTGTCTTCGTCCAGACAGCGCCGCTATCCGTCTGCTCCGTGTCCCCCATATTATTTGCCGCAAGCAGCGCCGCCTTTAAATCTGACATAAACAGAGGTTTTGCACAAAATGCAGTAACACCGGCCTCCTTCGCCTCTTCCTCAATATCTGTCCAGTCGTAAGCGGTAAGGATAATAATCGGCGTTTCTTTTCCGATCACACTGCGGATCCTCCTTGCCGTTTCAACCCCGCTGGTCTCCGGCATCTGCCAGTCAATAATAAAGGTACGATAGGGATCTCCTTCCTCATAAGCAGATTTGGCGCGGTACACCGCCTCCCTGCCGGAGGTAGTCCATTCAGAACGCAGTCCGATACTTTTTAACATTTTGCTTACACTGTCGCAGACGCCGAAATCATCATCTACGACCAAAGAACGCAATCCCTCCATCTCCTTAAGCTGTTCCGCATTCTTTTCCGTATCCTGAAGCTGGAGCAAAAGCTTTACCGTAAACGTACTGCCTTTACCCGTTTCACTTTCTACCGTAATTTCCCCTCCCATCATGTCAATAATATTCTTTGTGATCGCCATGCCAAGCCCGGCTCCCTGAATTCCGCTTCTTGTCGCCGTCGATTCACGCTCAAAGGGTTCAAAAATATGTTCTACGAACTCCCTGGACATACCAATTCCATTATCCTTTATTAAGAAAACATACTCACCCCACCCATGCTTAAAAGTAGTCTGCTGCATAATACGGAAGGCCACGGTTCCGCCTGCCGGAGTGTATTTAATCGCATTGCTCATCAAATTAATAAAGATCTGGTTCAGCTTCAGCGGGTCGGCAATCACATCCTCATTGACCACCTCAAAGGTATCAATGAACATCTCAAGCTGTTTGGATTTAACCTGCGGCTGAATGATACTTACGAGATTATGTATCAGCTCCGGAAGGTTACATTCCTGATTATGAATCTGCAGCTTACCGCTCTCTATACGGCTCATATCCAGAATATCATTGATCAGTCCCAGCAGATGATTGCTGGAGGACAGGATCTTCTGCAGGCAATCCCGCACCTGATCCGTATGGTTCAGATGACTGGCAGCAATAGTAGCAAATCCGATAATCGCATTCATCGGCGTACGTATGTCATGACTCATATTAGACAAAAAGGTCGTCTTAGCCTGGTTGGCATGCTGCGCCTGCATCAGAGCATCCTGAAGCGCCTGCGTCTGCTCCTGCTGCCGGTTCACCTGGTCTGTGATATTCCGCCTGACAAATAGTACTCTGGCTGGCTTTCCGTCCTTCCACTCCAGGCACGCGGCAATCAGCTGCTCCCATTCCTCTTTCCCGTGGCGTAAAACATGGCATTCATGAGATATTGATTCCTCAGCGCCCAGATTCACCCTGAGCGTATCCGGCCGGCAGAAATGACGGAACCTCTCCTTTCCCTCATCATCAATAATATCCTTCGCATGGGCCTCTATCACCTCACTGTACACACCCTCCATGGGAATGCCTGTATTCATAGGACCGCTCCCCGCTATATAGGCGTAACGGTTTGTTTCCAGATTTATCATAAGGTAGCGGGAAGAAAAAATGATATTCACACCCCGCAGCACGTCGCTGATCATTTTATTCTCTGTTTCCAGTACCTTTCTCTTCCTTCCCGCCCGGGCGATCAGAAAAGCGATATAGACCAGGAACATTACAAGCAGGCATATCTCCAATTTTATCCCGGCCATATTCGCCCGGTTCACCATAGACTGCGTAACATTTTTAGGGAATGCCTGCACAAGAACATACTCATACTCCGGCAAATCTATAACGCAGAGGTTGTCTGTTTTACACCCCTCACTGCACAGAAGCGCCGCCTCCCCGCCGTCCGTAAATACGCTCCGCGCCTTTTCGGCCGTCCCGGCGTCAATAACGCCCGATTCGGCAAAGGAATCCAATAGGTCCGCACCATAATCCTCTTCTCCCGAACTGGCGATCACCTTCCCTCCCTGACTACAAAGAAATACATCGGCGGTTTCTCCGAAATAATCGGCGGCAAGCATATCCTTCAGGTAATCTTCCGCAAAATACAAGCCTGCCAATACTCCGGCAATCTCCTGCCCGCTGTATGCGGGAGCATAAAAAACCATCATCGGCTTCTCTGTAAGTCCGAAATTTTCCACCGTCTCAAGTCCGCTCTCTCCTTTCATTCCCCGGGCAAAATAATCCCGGTCTGCACCGTAGTTCGTTTCTTTGTCGGAAGAAAGCGTATCACCCTCTGCACTGGTAAAAAGAATCGCATCAAAATTCGTCTTTTCCTCTATCTCCTTCAGCATATCCACATCAACGACCAGCTCGTCCACACCGGCGCCGCTCAGATAGGCGCTGTTTTCAATACGCTGCAGCCCATTGCCGAATTCGCTCCCTATTCTCTCCGCCATCTGCCGTGCGCAGTCCTCTGCATAAATTCTGTTCTGCTCCTGAATACGCTCCTTATTCTGTGTTGTATAAATACAAAATAAAACAAGCATGGCCGCCAGAAAAAGAAATGCATAAATAATAGGCTGCCTTGATTTTCCCCACTGTTTCATATACTCCGGCACGCTGCACTCCGTCCGTTCTTTTCCGGACGGCTCAGGCCGTGCCATCACCTCCTCCTCAAATAACCTCGTCTCAGCCGGTTCATGACCCGGAACATTTTTTTGATGTCTATAGGCTTCGCCAGATGCTCGTTCATTCCTGCATCCTTTGCCATTGCCACGTCCTCCTCAAACGCGTTGGCCGACAACGCAATAATCGGCACGTCTTTTGCATCCGGCCGATCCATGCCGCGGATCACACGGGTCGCTTCATATCCGCTCATAACCGGCATCATTAAATCCATAAGCACACAGTCAAACGCCCCCGGTTCAGACGCCGCGAACGCTTCCACGGCAGCTTTCCCGTCATTCGCAGTCAGGACACTGGCGCCGGCCTCCTCCAGCATAAACTCCACGATTTCACAGTTAATCTCATTATCCTCTACCAAAAGAACTCTCATCCCGTCAATATTACTCTGCGCAGGCTGTACTGCATCCGCAGGCTGTATATTCTGTATCTCATCCACCTGAAGAGGCAGGAGAATCCGAAACACGCTCCCTTTGCCGGGCTGGCTGTCTACTTCTATAGTTCCCTTCATTTGGTCCACCAGTCTTTTCACGGTGGACATGCCAAGCCCGACGCCGTTATAGTAAGTCCTTGCACCTTGATGCTCCTGAGTGAAAGGTTCAAAAATATGTCTTTTAAAATCCTCCCCGATACCGATTCCGGTATCCTCAACCACAAACTGATAGTTTGCAGTCCTTCCCTGACAGATTGTCTCCTTTACCTGAACAAACACGGAACCATGCGGCCGGTTATATTTAAGAGCGTTATCAATGATATTCATCAAAATCTGCTTCAAATACATCGGATTTCCGATCAGTCGGTTATGCTGCAGGCTAACCTCTTTCAGTTCCAGCAGGATCCCCTTTTCCTCAGCCTGAGCAGACAAGATCGCAATACAGTTTTCTACTGTTTCACGAAGATCAAAGGGTTCCTCCACTGCCGCCGTCCTTCCGCTTTGCAGCTTACTGACCTGAAGGACGTCATTCACCAGCGACAACAGATGTTCCGTCGATATACGGATTTTTCTCCTGCATTCTTTCTGCCGCTCAGGATCCCCGCTTTTCTCCATAACAGCAAGCAATCCCAGAATCCCGTTGATGGGAGTACGAAGATCATGGGACATATGGGACAGAAATTCACTCTTTGCCGAATTCGCCTGCCTGACCTTCTCCAGCAGCTCCATAATAGCCTGCTCCTGCTTCTTTCTTGTCACCATAATCTCCGTAATATCCTGATGGTATCCGTTCAGGCAGGCGCCCGGCTTTTTAAATGTTTTATCCGGTACTCCGCCGCAGCGGACGTAAATTTTTCCAAGTTCAGGATGATTCCAGGGGTAAATAACCTCGGAACGCCCGTTTTCCAGCATATCCCTGACCGCGTCCTGCACCATCTCCACATAGTCCTGCTCGATGTTTTCAAACCAGTGACGGTAGCACTCCTCCGGCCCGGTCTCATCTGATACTCCCAGGAGAATCCGCATGATCCGGTTCGTATACATCCTGGGCCGGCATCCCTCCTCCATTTCAATGGTCCAGATACCTGTTCTTGCTCCCTCCAGAATATCCTCCAGACTCTTCCTTGCCTCTAATTTATTCTTCTCTTCCTGTTCTACCACGGCATTCACATCCCGTTGGGCAAAAATCGCATAATTCTCTTCCTCCGTTCTCTCCGTAGCGGAAAAATGAATCTCCATATGCTTCAAGCCATAAGGGCTGTCCTGTACCTGATACCGGACATAGAACTTCTTCCTGATCCCTAGCTGAGCCAGTACATAATCCTTTTTCGTCGCAGCCCGGAGCCGTTCCCGGTCACGGGGAACTACATACCGGGAAATATACCGTTCCATAGCCGTCTGGTAACCGTCTGCAAAATCTGCGGCCCAATCCATCCCGATCTGTTCACTGTCCCGATATACTTCGCATTCCCCTGTATCAAAATTCACCTGATAAATCCCCAGATAATCCACACTGAGGGCGTGAAGGACGTTATAGCTCCGCTTCTGAAGCTCGCGGAACAGATTGCGCCGTTTTAGTGATGATACAATAAAGTATGCGGCAGTCTGCAACATATTCGTTGCGTATTCCAACAGTTTCACCGGCGGATTATCTACACCGTAAAAACCAATGAGCTTCTTGCCGTCATAAAGAGGAACCACCACCAGCGAACGGATATTCTGCCGCTTAAGGATCTCATACTGAAGCGGAATCGTCTCGCGGATCTCTTCCAGATCCTCAATGACAATATGTCTGCCAATGCTGAAATTCTGATACCAGTTTGCACAAACCTCTGGGGGAACGTTTTGAAGATTCTCCTTTTCCGGCGCCACCCCGTCGGCTACCCACTCATAGGTATTGTCATCGCCGCCGGACTCGTTTTGTTCAAATATGTAGGTCCGCTCCCCATTCAGCGCTTTTCCCAGATGCATAAGCAGTACTTCCAGCGACTGATCCGGCGTCTCCTCCAGCAAGGCGACACGAAGCCCCTCATTGATGACGGTCTCCAAATTCTGAATGTTCTTTATACCACTGCGCTGCTCCCGGTTCACGGAGTCCGGCACGCATTCGCCTTCCCGTTCCAAAAGCTCCTTCGAATAATTCATATGTATGCCTCCATATAGACCGTTTCCCGGCCATTACTGCCACATGATCATTTGTGTCATAATACCACATGCACCCTGCCACCGTCAATACGGAGGAATTTACACAGTCAAAAAGACACAGAAAGCTCTGCAAAAAGCCTGCCTGTGCCTTTATTATACGGAAATTTTTAAATTATTATTTTGACGCCTGCGCGCAAAGCATCGGCATATTCATTCTCTTAAATACCTGAATCAACACCTTCCCGAGCGCCAGTACAAGAATCGCCGCTGCAATTGCCTCCGGAATTCCGGAAGCCGTCACTGTTCCCATGATAAGCCCCCATACGGCGGTAACGCCCACCTCTCTTGCATCGGCATATTGCTGTGCAAAGAGCAGGTAAATGCTTCCCATAACCGCGGCCGTATTCACCATGGAACCCGCAAAGCCTACGATTGGAAGGGCAATCAGCTGATTTACCTTTAACCTCTCAAGCAGGATAAAGAGCCACCCCGCAGCAATTCCGATCAGCATTCTGCAGCCTATGGATATCCACAGCGCCTTCACTGCGCCCGAAAGTCCTGTCGTACTCATGAACGGAGAGAATGCAAAGGATAAGAGGGTCGGCGCCATCGTGTTGCTGATCAGCGAGCAGATGCCGAATACGGCTCCTAAGACCGCTCCGGCCGAAGGCCCAAGTAAAATTGCCCCGATGATTACCGGAATGTGTACAGTTGTCGCCTTAATAATCGGAAGCTGGATCATTCCAAGCGGCGTATTCGCCAGCACAATAACGATCGCTGCCATAAGTGCAACACTGACCATCCATCTTGTGTCGTGTCTTACTTCTTTCATTATTCAATTCCTCCTTGTTATCATTCCCGCTCAGGCGGGATACAATACAATTGTTGCGGCGAACAGAGCTCACCGTAACCAACGCTATTATAGCAAATAAATATGCAGGTTGCAACTTTCTTTTAAAAGCGGTATAGTAAAGATGATTCAACACATAAAAAGGAGGCCTCCCCATGATTTTAAAAAATAAGACTATACTCCTCGGCGTCACAGGGGGAATCGCCGCATACAAAAGCGCTTCTCTTGCCAGTCTGCTTGTGAAAGCCGGCGCTTCTGTTCACGTGATCATGACGGAAAATGCCGGGAATTTTATCAATCCGATTACCTTCGAAACTTTAACGGGACATAAATGTATCTCCGATACCTTTGACAGAAACTTCGAATTCCAGGTTGAGCATGTTGCACTTGCTAAGAAAGCTGACGTGATCATGGTGGCGCCGGCAACCGCAAATGTGATTGCAAAGCTGGCACACGGGATCGCGGACGATATGCTGACCACAACAATCCTTGCAAGCAAGGCGCCGAAGCTCATTGCGCCTGCCATGAATACCGGTATGTACGAAAATCCTGTGACACAGGATAACCTGAAGCTTTTGTCAAAATACGGCATGACGATCATCACTCCGGCAAGCGGAAGACTGGCCTGCGGGGATGTGGGACCGGGAAAAATGCCGGAGCCTGAACTATTATATGAATATATTGTCCGGGAGACTGCATTTAAGAAGGATATGAAAGGACTGAAGGTGCTTGTAACTGCCGGCCCTACCCAGGAAGCAATTGATCCGGTACGTTATATTACCAATCACTCTTCCGGAAAGATGGGATACAGCATTGCAAAAATATGCATGCAAAGAGGCGCAGATGTAACGCTTGTCACTGGAAAGACCGCGCTTACTCCGCCCATAATGGTTGATACTATACCCGTCGTATCTGCAAAAGACATGTACGATGCAGTAACCGGGAAAAGCGGTGATATGGATATTATCATCAAGGCTGCTGCCGTCGCCGATTACCGTCCGGCACAGGTTTCCAGTGAAAAAATGAAAAAAACCGACGATTCTCTTTCAATTTTTCTGGAACGTACCGACGATATACTGAAATACCTGGGCGAACATAAAAAAGACGGGCAGTTTTTATGTGGATTTTCCATGGAGACGGAAAATATGCTTGAAAATTCCCGGAAAAAGCTTGAAAAGAAAAAGCTCGATATGATCGCTGCAAATAATCTAAAGCAGCAGGGCGCAGGTTTTGAAACCGACACGAACATCATTACCATCATTACTCCTGATTCCGTAACGAAGCTTGAACTGATGAGTAAGGATGAAGCTGCTGCTTCCTTGATCGATCATATTTTAAAAAATTATAAAAATGTAAAATAATGCCAGCACCAAACGGTCATGCTATTCATACATTTACAATAAATTCAGCGCCTGGTTTACCGTCTTCACTCCGATAACCTCTATTCCGTCCGCCTTCCCGACGGTTCTTAACGATACCTCCGGTATGATACACGTCTTAAATCCCAGCTTTTTTGCTTCCGCCACGCGCTGCTCAGGCATTGTGACAGCGCGGACCTCACCGCTTAGGCCCACCTCGCCGAATACGATCGTATCTCCTGATACAGGCTTATTTTTATAGCTCGATACGATCGACATGACAATGCCAAGATCTGTAGCCGGCTCATTCATACGGATTCCTCCGGCAAGATTTACGTAGGCATCATAATTAGAAAGAGGAAGCCCCATTCTTTTTTCCAGAACTGCCATCAAAAGATTTACACGGTTATAATCAATACCTGCCGCCGTCCTTCTGGGCATCCCGAAATTACTTCTGCACACCAGAGCCTGAATCTCAAGGAGCATAGGACGTGTTCCTTCTATAGCACATGCTACCACAGAGCCGGAAGCGCACTCAAGCCTTCCGTTCAGCATGTATTCTGATGGGTTTTCTACTTCCGCGAGACCTTTTTCCCGCATCTCAAATACACCGATCTCATTGGTCGAACCGAATCGGTTCTTTACCCCGCGCAGGATCCGGTAGGAGGCATGCCTGTCCCCTTCAAAGTACAGCACGGTGTCTACCATATGCTCCAGCACCCTGGGACCCGCAACCGTTCCTTCCTTCGTCACATGACCGACGATGAAGATCGATATTCCAAGACCCTTGGCAAGCTGCATAAATACATTTGTGGACTCTCTTACCTGGGATACGCTTCCCGGCGCAGACGCCACCGTCTCATCATACATGGTCTGAATGGAATCAATAACCACCATGTCCGGTTTCTGATTCTCAATAACGCCCCGTATCATGTCCAGATTCGTCTCACACAGAAGATAAAGACTGTCCGAAAAATCTCCCATACGGTTTGCCCGCATTTTGATCTGCTTTAAGGATTCCTCACCGGATATGTATAAAATCTTTTTCCCTTTATCCGCCAGCCTCTGGCACACCTGCAGAAGAAGGGTGGATTTCCCGATTCCCGGGTCTCCTCCCACCAGCACGAGGGAGCCCGGCACGATTCCTCCGCCCAGCACCCTGTCCAGCTCCCGGATTCCCGTCAGCTCTCTTTCATCCTCTTCCGCCGCTACGCTGGATAAACTGACGGCCCTGGCTTCTGTTCTCATTTTTATGGCTCCCGCTTTCGCAGGAGCCGCCTTTTCTTCTACAAATGTATTCCATTCCTTGCACATAGGACACTGGCCGAGCCATTTGCTCTCCTCGTGTCCGCAATTCTGACAGAAATATATACTCTTTTTTTTCATTCTCTTATTTTTTTACCACCTTGATCGCTACACATTTATCGGGAGAAAGCTCTGCGCTGACACTCAGCTTTCCGCTTAAGTTTGTCTTCATATCTCCGACGTTCATATCATCCATATATACGACATATTCGCTGTCAGCCTCAAGCTCTAAGGTAACCTGAGCATCCTTATCACCCGACACTGAAAAGCTGATCTCCTTTTCCGACGCCTTAAAATTCTCCACTGCCGTTCCCGGTACGGATTCATACACGAACATACCGTTTTTTTCAACCTTTGTGATCTCGGCAAATGTCTTTACCTTATAAATGTTTCCCTGAAATTCGAATCCGTCAAGCTTCGTCTTGCTTTTAAGGGTATAATCTCCAAAGCTTAACGTTCCGTCAGCCTCTGCTCTTAAAAGTTCTTTTACTGCTGCCACCTGCGTTTCCTCCTATGGTTTTTTGTATCTTTTATTATATATCAAATAAGCTTTAATTTGTAGACTTCATTGTAAATTTTATCTCTTTTTTGGAAAGCCCTGCGATCACCTCGGAATCTCTCTTTACCTCTCCTGCGAGCACCGCCTCGGCCAGCTTATCCTCCAGCTGGTTCTGCACGGCACGCCTGAGCGGTCTTGCCCCATACTTCTGATCCGTGCCGGTTTCCACTATATGCTTCTTCACTGAATCCCGGATGGTTAGCACGATGCCGAGCTGCTCCTTTGCGCGTCTTACAACATCCCTGCACATAAGACCTGCAATTTTCTTCATCTCCCCGGCTCCGAGAGGGTGGAAAACAATGATCTCATCGATCCGGTTTAAGAATTCCGGCCGGAAAATCAGCTTGATCTCATTTAACACATTGGATTTCATCCTCTTATAGTCGCCGGCCTTATCCTCCTTTACATTAAAGCCCAGCTTCTTTGGATCGATAATCGCCTGCGCTCCGGCATTTGATGTCATGATGATCACCGTATTGCGGAAATCCACCTTCCGTCCCTGAGAATCCGTGATATGCCCGTCATCCAGCACCTGAAGAAGAATGTTAAATACATCCGGATGTGCCTTCTCTATCTCATCAAACAGAATGACAGAATAGGGATGACGCCTTACCTGCTCGCTGAGCTGGCCTCCGTCGTCATGTCCCACATAGCCCGGAGGCGAACCGATCATCTTTGCCACGCTGTGTTTTTCCATATACTCTGACAAAATAATATCAATTGACTTTCGAGACATGAATGAGATAACCCGCAAAAATGTTGCGAATGAGTTTGAGCGGGTAACACGATGGAATCTACTTCGGAAATAAGAGGAATCCCCCGGCAAATGAACAGCCCCAGTAAAACCGGACAATAGACAAAAGTCCCCCTGTGTAGGATAATAACTACATAGGGGGATTTATCATGGGGAAAAGGAGATACACGCATGTACAGGAGTTATTGCCAGAAATAAAGGCAATGTTGTCAGAAGGAAGAAGCCAACAGGAAATAGCGGAGTATTTGGGGTTAAGCGATAAAAATGTGGTAAAGGAGCTATTAAAACGCGAAAGGCGAAAAGAACGAAAGATAAAAGCTGGACTTAAGCTGCGCCCGAAAGGAAGGCCACGGAAAAGATCGGAAGCAGTGGATATTGTAGCAGAGCAGGCGTATGAAATCAAACGGTTGAAAATGGAGAATGAATTGCTGCGGGATTTTCTGCGGTTCACAGAAAGGAAGTGAGGGCAAAGGTAAAGTACATGGTAATATACCGCCACAAGGAGCGGTACCCCATATCGGTCATGTGTCAATTCTCTGGAGTATCCAGGAGCGGATATTACGGTTTCTGCAAGCGAATTGGCGATCCGGAACCGGATGCGGAGCTGGCAGAGCTTCTTCAGTCACAGCAAGAGAGATGCAGACAGACCTATGGTTACCGAAGGATG
>CAQNVT010000177.1 GCA_948844705.1 uncultured Dorea sp. | reverse complement strand
CGATGCTGAGTGACCCGAGAATTCTTATACTGGACGAGGCGACCTCCAGTATTGATACGCATACGGAGCTGCTCGTGCAGTCGGGAATCGAAGCTATGTTAAAGAACAGGACGTCATTTATTATCGCCCACAGGCTTTCTACGATCCGAAGCGCCGACCGGATCTTCTATATTGATGACAAAAATATTGTGGAGGCGGGAAATCATCAGGAGCTGATGTGTAAAAAGGGAGCTTACTACAGGCTGTATGAGAGCCAGTTTGAGGAGGCAAGCTGATCTACAGGATCATTTCCAGATGCCGGACCAGCATTTTCCGTATTTCACCGTATTCTCCGAGTCCTTTCAGATGGCAGGATACGTCGTATCCTGCTTTTTCAAAAATGGATTTCCAGGAGTCTTTTTCCCGGCCGGCCATGTCGTTATTTGCATGGTCTCCGGCAACGATCATAAACGGAGCGAGATGTACCTTTTTGATTTTGCTTTTCTTAAGGAGCTCCATCACATGTACAGGCTCCGGATAGGCTTCTACGGTTCCTATATGGATATTTGGATAGCCCATTTCCTTAAACATATAGTCAAGCGCAGGATATACTGTGTTTGCATAGTGCTCACTTCCGTGTCCCATAAGCACCAGCGCTTCCGAATGGTCCAGGCAGGAAAAGGCGCGGGTGATAATTTGTACGGCCTCCCTCATATCCTCTGTAGAGGATATAAGCGGAGCGCCGAAGGCCACAGAGCAAAAGTCCTTCCGGAGCGCCAGGGCATCCTTTTTCATCCGGTCGTTTTCGATGCCGTTAATGACATGGGTGGGCTGGATACAGACATCTGTGATCCCGTCTTCCTTCATCCTAAGAAGCGCCTCCGTAACATCCGGGATATTTTCTCCGGTCGTATGCTTAAGCTTTGCCGCGATCATTCTGCTTGTCCACGCCCGGTAAAGGGGAATGTCAGGATAAGCAGTCCTTATTTCGTTTTCAATGGCGTCGATCGTTACCGCACGTGTATCCGGATAGCTTGTTCCGAAGCTTACGACAAGAATTCCCTTTTTCGTCATGTCTGTTCCTCCTAAATAAGTAGTTAAATTACTGAGAACCATCATACTACTTGCAGGAGGGATATGTCAATTTGGAAAAACGACAGGAAAACGGCTGTTTTCATTTTGTTCTTCGTATGGTATCATGGAGAAAGCGGAAAAGATGAGAAGAGGGGTAAGGATGCAGAGACCGTATTTTCCACTATTTGTAGATATATCGCAGAAAAAGATTATAGTGATCGGCGGGGGCAGAGTTGCCCGGAGGAGGGTGAAAACACTTCTTGAATTTGCAGAGTGTGTATGCGTCATATCTCCTGCGCTTACAGAGGAGTTGCGCCGTCTGGCCGAAACCGGGCGGATTGACTGGATCAGAGAATGCTATACGGCGGAGAGGATTGCGGAGGCGGACATCGTGCTTGCCGCAACGGATGATGCCTTCTGCAATGAGCAGATCGTCAGAGACTGTAAAGCCCGGGGAATCCCGGTGAATACGGCTCATAAAAAAGAGCTGTGTGATTTTTATTTTCCGGCAGTAGTGGTAAAGGAAAATGTTGTGGCGGGGATAACGGCAGGCGGATGCGGCCACATGCAGGCAAGAGAGGCCAGAAGGCGGGTGGAAAAGGCGCTTGAGAATATACAAGAGGATGAGGATTGGTATGAATAAAAAAGTTGTAATCGGCAGCAGAAAGAGCGGACTAGCGGTGATCCAGGCAGAAAATGTCGCGGAATATATACGGAAAAATCATCCGGAGCTTGAGACCGTGATGATCACCCTGGAGACTACGGGGGACCGGAGGCTGGATATCACCCTGGATAAGATCGGCGGAAAGGGACTTTTTGTAAAGGAGCTTGACCGTGCTCTTCTGGAGAAAAAGATCGATCTGTCGGTCCACAGTCTTAAGGATATGCCGATGGAGGAGCCGCCTTCGCTGCCTGTCGTGGCCTTTTCCCGAAGAGAGGATGTGAGGGACGTACTTATATTGCCGAAGGGAAGAAAGGACTGGAACGAAAAAGGGGTGATCGGCTGCTCCTCCTTCAGAAGAAGAATTCAGGGGCGGCGGCTGTTTCCGGAAGCGGAGTTTCGCAGTATCAGAGGAAATGTACTGACAAGACTTGAGAAGCTGGATGAGGGCGGGTATGACGCGCTCATTTTGGCGGCCGCAGGACTTAAGAGACTCGGGCTTGAGAAACGGATATACAGATATTTTTCGACCGATGAGATTCTGCCTGCGGCAGGGCAGGGAATTCTGGCCGTACAGGGAAGAAGGGATGAGGACTATTCATTTCTGGAGGGTTATGGAGACAGAGAGACTGCCTGTATCGCAAAGGGTGAGCGGGCATTTGTCAGATGTCTCGACGGGGGCTGTTCCTCACCGGTGGCGGCATATGGAGAGATGAATCACGGAAGGCTTACGCTTAAAGGATTATATTATATAGAAAGAAAAGATGATTTTGTTATCGGCAGTAAGGAAGGAGAGCCTGCGGAGGCAGAACGCCTTGGAACCGCTCTGGCGGAAGAAATGAGGAAGAGATACGGGGAGTAGAGATATGGATGGAAAGGTTTGGCTTGCGGGTGCGGGTCCCGGAGATGAAGGGCTTCTTACAATAAAGGCGGAACATGTTCTTGAGAGGGCAGATGTGATCGTATATGATCATCTGGTCGGGGAAAATATTGTTGTGAAATACGGAGCCGGAAAGGAGCTTATTAATGTCGGAAAGAAGGCGGGGCATCATCCGATCCCGCAGGAAGAGATTAACAGGATCCTTGTGGAGGAAGCGAAAAAGGGAAAGAGGGTAGTAAGGCTTAAAGGAGGCGATCCATTCCTGTTTGGAAGAGGAGGAGAGGAGCTTGCGGAGCTGGTAAAGTATGGGGTTCCCTTCGAGGTAGTTCCGGGAGTGACGTCACCGCTTTCGGTTCCAGCATACGGCGGGATACCGGTTACCCACAGAGATTATGCGTCCTCTCTTCATGTTGTCACAGGACATGCAAGGCGGGGAAGCGAGAAGGACATCAATTATAAAGCCCTTGCGGAGGCCGGTGGAACGCTTGTATTTCTAATGGGCGTTACATCGCTCGGGATCATTATGGAGGGTCTTAAGGAGGCGGGAATGCGTCCGGATATGCCGGCGGCGCTCCTTCAGGAGGGGACGACAGCCGGGCAGAAGAAAGTGACGGCAACGATCAGTACGCTTGTGAAACGGGCGGAAGAATCAGATATAAGGCCGCCGGCTCTGATCGTTGTGGGCGAGGTGTGCAGGCTGGCAGAGGAGCTTTCATGGTATGAGAGGCTGCCGCTGTCGGGAATGAGGGTTCTTCTTACCAGGCCGAAGGAGCTTATCTCTTCTATGGCGGAAAAATTAAGAGATAAAGGAGCCGAGGTGCTGGAAATCCCAACGATTGAGATTGTTCCGGCACAGTCCTCACATCTGCTGAGTGAATGTTTTGAAAATATCAGGACGTATGACTGGATCGTATTTACCAGTCAGGCGGGAGTACGCATTTTCTTTGAAAAAATGAAGGAATACGGCATAGATGTCAGAGCACTGTATCGCGCCGGATTTGCGGTTATCGGAGAGGGGACGAAAAAAGCGCTGGAATCCTTCGGAATCTTTGCGGATGTCATGCCGGATGTGTATGACGGAGTGTCGCTGGGAAGAGCGCTTGCCGTGCAAGATGTGAAAAATAAAAAGATTCTTCTTCCGAGAGCAGAGAAGGGAAACCAGGAGCTGGTCCCGATCCTTGAAGAAGCAGGAGCGTCTGTTCAGGATCTTCCGGTTTATCGTACGGTGTGCCGGGATGTCTCGGAGATTCCGGTATCTATAAAGGATGAGATCGAAAGCGGAAGAGTCAGCTGTGCCGCCTTTACCAGCAGCTCCACGGTGGAAGGCTTTGTAAAGGCAGCAGGAGAAATGGATTTTTCCAGGGTAAAGGCAGCGTGTATCGGAAGGCAGACGGCGGAGACGGCGAAAAGATACGGAATGGAATGTTATGTTTCGGATAAAGCGGCCATTGACAGCCTGGTACGGCTTATAGAACGGATGAAGAAAAATTAAAAGCACAGTGTGAGAAATGCCTTGTGATATCATTTGTTTTTGAAATGCAGATGATATCACAGGGCATTTTTATAAAATGTGATTATTTGGAATTATTGCATATAAAGACGTAATAAAAGACTTAAAAAAGACCGTAAATAATGGTATAATGACGAAAAATAAAAAAATATTGACAATAAAATTCATGAAATATATAATGATATTAAATAATATTATTGGTAAATCTGATTGATACATATATAAAACGTCCTTAAACGTCTTTAAATAGAGCGATAAAACGTCTTTAAATATGCAGTCAGACAGTGCGCACAAACGAAAAAAGAATAAAAGGAAAAGCAGGAGGAAATAAAGATGAGTTTTTGGAATCCGTTAACATGTATTACGGGCTGTCTTGTTGTGTATTCGATCGGGGAGTTTTTATCTAAGAAGACAAAAGGAGCGGTTTCGTCATTATTATTTGCATGTATTTTGTTTATTGCAGGATTTTGGAGCGGCATTCTGCCCAAGGATGTTACTACTCAGTCAGGACTGGTTGCGGTAATGTCCAATTTCGGCGCGGCGTTTATGATTACGAATATCGGAACACTGATCAATCTGGAGGATATGATCCGTGAATGGAAAACTGTTGTAATAGCGATATTTTCAATAGTTGCCATTGGCCTGATCTGTTTTACCGTAGGTTCGCTTTTATTCGGAAGGGAGTATGCATTGATAGCAGCTCCGCCGGTTGCAGGTTCAACAGTGGCGGGAATTATTGTGACGGGTATGGCGGAAGCGGCGAACCGTCCGGAGCTTGCGGCATTTGCAGTTCTGATACTTTCTCTGCAGAAATTTTTTGGCATTCCTATTTCTACATTCTGCATACGTAGAGATTTAAAGCAGAAGCAGGAAAACGGATATTTTAAGAAGGAAGCAGAAAGTAAGTCCGAATTTAAGCTGCCGAGTATGAGAATCTTTAAAGAGACACCTAAATACATGAGAACAAATACGGTCTATATCTGCAAAGTGGCTTTGGTAGCCTGTCTTGCTGATTTTGCAGGGAAAGCCACGTTAATTCCGGGTTCTGAGCCGGCAAATTATATCCTTAACCCTAACATTGCATACTTATTGTTCGGTCTGATTTTTGCCCGGATCGGATTCCTGGAAAAGGATATTTTTGCGAAAGCGAATTCTTCAGGAATCATTACCTTCGGCCTTTTACTTATGCTTCCGGGAAGTCTGGCATCACTTACACCGGCAGGTCTGGCGAAAATGATTGTTCCGGTAGTGGGTATTCTGGTGCTCTGCTCTATTGGAATTGTTGCGGTATGTGCATTTGTAGGAAAGCTTCTGGGCTATTCTCCATATGCATCGGCTGCGATCGGCGTAACCTGTATGCTGGCATATCCGGCAACGCAGATTATTACAACAGAAGGAGTTGACTCTCTTGAATGGGAAGGAGACGAAAGACAGAAGGCAATGGATTATATGCTGCCGAAAATGATTATAGGCGGATTTGTAACGGTAACCGTTGTTTCAGTTGCCTTTGCAAGTATTATTGGTCCGATGATTTTCTAACACAAGGGGGAAAGGTGTAATGGTAGGAAAAATAGCAGTAGAAGAGATTGAGCATAAGAGAGAGAAGATTGATGAATTAAGTAAATTCATCTGGAATAATCCGGAGGCCGGATTTAAGGAGTATAAAGCCCATGAAAGGGTAGCCGCTTTTATGGAAAAGGAAGGATTCCGGGTAGAAAGAGGAGCCGGCGGAGTTCCGACAGCAATTAAAGCGGTGTATGGAAACGGGCATCCGGTGATAGGATTTATGGGTGAATTCGATGCATTGCCGGGGCTGAGCCAGAGAGTGGCAACAGAAAAGGAAGAAATAGAAGGCCAGCCATATGGACATGGATGTGGGCATAATCTTCTTTGTGCGGCTCATGTAGGAGGCGCCGTCGGGTTAAAGGAGGAGATGATCAGGAGAAAGCTTCCCGGAACAATTGTTTTTTATGCGTGCCCCGGAGAAGAGCTTCTGACAGGGAAGCCGCTTATGGCAAGAGGAGGAGCTTTTGAAGGACTGGACGTGGCAGTGAATTTTCATCCGAATAAAATAAACGAAGCCACTATAGGGGTATCTACAGCCGTGAATTCAGTTAAATTCAGATTCTCCGGAAAAGCATCCCATGCGGCGAATGCTCCGGAAAACGGAAGAAGCGCGTTGGATGCTGTTGAGCTTATGAATGTGGGTGCGAATTATCTGCGGGAGCATGTGTCGTCTGACGTACGGATACATTATACGATCACAAACGGAGGAGTCGTGCCCAATATAGTGCCTGATAAAGCAGAGGTATGGTATTATATAAGAGCATTTTCAAGAGAAGTAGTGGAGGAAGTGTATGAGCGTTTGATCCGGGTAGGCCGGGGGGCGGCGATGATGACCGATACACAGGTTGCCGTGGAATTTCTGGGGGGCTGCTATAATACGCAGAATAATAAAGTACTTGCAGAGGTGATTGCAGAAGCGATGAATGAAATACCGCAGGAACCATGGACGGACCAGGAGCTTGCTTTTGCAGAGGCGCTGGACGAAAAGACGCCGGATTCTGCGAAGGCAACGGTGAAGAAATACGGGCTGCCGGCAGATACACATTTGTACAAAGGACCCGGAAAGGTGACATGTTTTAACAGCTATGGTTCTACGGATATAGGAGATGTTATGCATCTGGTTCCCACGGCATACTTTTTTACGGCATGTACCAATATGGGGGCGCCTGCTCACAGCTGGCAGTTTGCATCCTGTGCCGGCAGCAGCATCGGAGAAAAGGGTATGATTTATGCGGCTAAGACAATGGCCGTTTACGGAGCAAAGCTGATTGAAAATCCGGAGCTTATCGTTCAGGCGAAGAAGGAATTTGACAGGCAGATGGAAGGGCGGACATATAAAAGTCCGTTACCTGAGGATATGAGAGCGGTATAAATACAGTATTTTATAATCATAAAAGGTCAGAACGTTTAACATGTCTGACCTTTTGTGGTGTTAAAATAAATTTATTTTGTAGATCTTTTCAGGTCTCCCTCTGGTAAAGGAATGATGGTCCGTCAGCTCTTCAGCGACGCCGCAGGACAATAGTTTTTTTAATAGTCTGTTTGCGCTGCGGCCTTCGTTCCGTGCGGATCGGATATGGTTGGTCTTGGCGCGGAT
>CAQNVT010000176.1 GCA_948844705.1 uncultured Dorea sp. | reverse complement strand
TCGGCTCTGCAAGAATGATATCTCCTAACATGGCAAAGCTTGCCGTAACCCCTCCTGTCGTCGGGTCTGTAAGCACACTGATATAGAGAAGGCCCTCATCGCCGTGACGCTTAAGTGCCGCCGCTGTTTTTGCCATCTGCATCAGGGATACGATCCCCTCCTGCATCCTTGCTCCGCCGGAGCATGCAAATATAATGACCGGCAGTCTTTCTTCTGTGGCGCGCTCTATCATCCGCGTAAGCTTCTCTCCGACTGCCGCACCCATGCTCGCCATAAGGAAACGTCCGTCACACACACCGACCGCCGCACCGCTTCCATGTATACGCACCTTCCCGGTAACGGCCGCCTCTGTAAGCCCGGTCTTTTCTCTCAGAGCCGCAAGCTTTTCCTCATAGCCCTTGTATTCCAGAGGATTTCCTCCCCGGAACTCCTTATCCCATTCCTCAAAGGAGCCCTCATCCGCAATCATCTCGATACGCCTGTAGGCGTGAACCCGGAAATATCCTCCGCACCTGGGGCAGATATAAAAGTCTCTCCTCACATCCTCCGCAATAATGGCGCTTCCGCACTTATTACATTTCCGAAGAAGTCCCTCCGGAACCATGGGACCCGATCTTCCCAGCGAAATATATCCCTTTTTATCCGGGGACGGATTTGTCTTTTTAAACATATTATCAAGCTTCATAGCCTCATTCCTCCAATGGCTGAATTCCGTTACCGGAGCGTCTCTTAAGCGCCGGCAAACCGGTCAATGAATTCTATGTCAATATTTCCCGCCGTATAATCCGGATGATTCAGTATCCCATACTGATAATCCACGTTCGTGTCAATCCCCTCGATAATCACCTCGCCGAGGGCGCTTCTCATCTTGCGGATTGCTTCCCCGCGGTTTTTCGCCCATACGCTGAGCTTTGCAACCATGGAATCATAGTAGGGCGGAATCGTGTAGCCGCTGTAGATCGCAGAATCGATCCGGATTCCCTTGCCGCCAGGAAGATGCATGTCCTTTACCGTGCCCGGTGAAGGGCGAAACCCTTTTTCCGGATTTTCCGCATTGATCCGGCACTCGATGGAATGTCCGGACAGCCGGATATCCTCCTGCTTAAATAAAAGCTTCTCACCCGAGGCAATACGGATCTGAGCCTTAATCAGGTCAATGCCTGTGACCCATTCTGTCACCGGATGCTCTACCTGGATCCTGGTATTCATTTCCATAAAATAAAATCTTCCGCTCTTCTCAAGAAGGAATTCAATGGTTCCTGCATTTGTATAATGCGCCGCTTTTGCCGCCTTTACCGCCGCCTCGCCCATTTCCTTCCGAAGCTCTCCCGAGAGAGCCACGGAGGGAGATTCCTCAATCATCTTCTGGTGGTTTCTCTGTATGGAGCAGTCTCTTTCTCCCAGATGTACCACGTTTCCATATGCATCTGCAAGGATCTGGAACTCGATATGGCGCGGGCGCTGCACAAAATGCTCGATATACATCGTATGATCTCCGAATGCCATCTGCGCCTCCTTCTGTGCGGTCTGGAATGCGGCTTCAAATTCCTCCGGCGTATAAGCAGTCCGCATTCCCTTGCCGCCTCCGCCGAGAGCCGCCTTTACGATGACCGGATAACCGATCCGTAAAGCAGCCGAAGCTCCGTCCTGTACCGTATAGACCGGCTCCCTGCTGCCCGGTATGATCGGAACGCCTGCGGCCTCCATTGTGTTTCTTGCCTCCTGCTTATTGCCGAGACTTTCAATTACCTTTGAAGAAGGTCCGATAAAGGTGATGCTGCACTGCTCGCAAAGAGCCGCAAATTTACTGTTTTCCGACAAAAATCCAAAGCCCGGATGGATGGCGTCCGCACCGCTCACAATCGTTGCGCTGATGATCCGGTCCATGCTCAGATAGCTGTCCGCGGACGGCGCCGGACCGATACAGACCGCCTCATCCGCAAGCTTCGTATGCAGCGCCTCCCTGTCGGCCTCGGAATAAACCGCGACCGTCTCTATTCCCATCTCACGGCAGGCACGGATAATCCGAACCGCGATCTCTCCCCGGTTGGCAATCAATATCTTTTTTATCACTGCTGTCACCTATCCTATCATAAATGTAAGCTCTGCGCTCACAACAATTTTCCCATTCACACTGGCGGCCGCCTCCCCGATTCCGACAGGCCCTTTCTTCTTAATAATTCTCGTCTCTAAACGCACCTTATCTCCCGGCACGATCTTTCCTTTGAATCTGCATTTATTAATACCGCCGAAATAGGCGGTTTTCCCTCTATTTTCTTCCACGCTTAATATCGCCACCGCGCCTGTCTGTGCCAGCGCCTCTACCGTGAGTACGCCCGGCATCACAGGCTCCTGCGGAAAATGCCCCGCAAAAAATTCCTCCCGGTAGGACACACATTTATAACCCACCGCATATTCTCCCGGCTCATAATCCTCTATATAGTCCAGAAGAAGAAACGGGTGCCGGTGAGGTATGATCTCCTGGATCTGACTGATCGTTAAATGCTTCATAAAAGTCTCCTTTTTTCAATTCTGAATAACGGCTGGCCGTATTCCACCGGCCGGCCGTTCTCTGCAAGCACCTCTGTTACCGTACCGTCGTATTCGCTCTCTATCTCATTCATCAGCTTCATGGCTTCAATGATCGCAAGTGTCTGTCCCTTTTTCACAATGTCGCCGACCGACACAAAGGGCTTCGCATCCTCGGCAGGAGCCGCATAAAAGGTTCCTACAAGAGGGGATACCACGATATTTCCGTTGTTCTCTGATTCCTCCGTGCCGTCTGTGTCCGCCGGGTTCTGTCCGGCTTCGGGTCTCACGGTCCGTCCGGCTTCACATACGGGCAGCGAAATATCGCCGCTTACCGCTGTTATTTTCATGTTCTTCGACATGTGAAGCTTTATTCCCTCCGCTTCATATTTGAATCCGGTCAGCTCTGACCGGGATACAGTATCGATTAATTTTATCAGATTTTCAAATTCCATATTATAAAATCCTTTCCGGTGCGCTGGTACACGAATCCTCATACTTTTTCAGAAGAAGCGCGGCGTTATGGCCGCCAAAGCCAAGAGAATCTGTCATCACATAATGAAGCTCCTTCTCTACGGGCGCTCCGACGGCATAATTCAGATCACACTCTGCGTCTGTCTCCTTTGTTCCCATTGTCTGATGAATAAAGCCGTCCTGAATGCTCTTTACGCACACGACAAACTCTATGCCGCCCGCGGCGCCTAAGAGGTGACCGGTCATGGACTTTGTCGAATTGATCACGACACTTTCTGCCGCCTCAGAAAAGGCCGACTTGATCGCCTTCGTCTCAAACAGGTCATTGTAATGCGTGCCGGTTCCGTGCGCATTGATATAGTCCACCTGGGCGGGAGTGATCCCGCCCTCCTTCATGGCAAGCTGCATTGCCTTCGCTGCTCCGTTTCCGTCCTCCGCAGGTGATGTAATATGGTAGGCGTCTGCCGTAGCGCCATATCCGATCAGCTCCGCGTAGATCCTCGCGCCTCTGTTTTTCGCATGCTCCAGCTCCTCAAGTACGGCGATTCCGGCGCCCTCTCCCAGCACAAAGCCGCCTCTGTCCTTATCAAACGGAATCGAAGCCCGAAGCGGATCCCGTGAAACAGAAAGCGCTGTAAGCGCCGTAAATCCCGCCACACCTGTAGGGCAGATACAGCTCTCTGTCCCGCCCGCCAGCATAATATCCGCGTCATCATACTGAATCGCCCGGAACGCATCGCCGATACAGTGGGTTCCTGACGCACATGCCGTTACTACATTGGTACATTTTCCTTTAAACCCGAGCTGGATGGAAATATTTCCCGCCGCCATATTCGATATCATGAGCGGAACCATCAGCGGATTTACCTTTGACGGTCCCCTCGTACTGATACGGTCATATTCCCGCTCCACCTCGCTGAGGCTTCCGATTCCGGAGCCCACGATAACTCCCGCCCGGAACGCATCCTCCTTTTCTATATCAAGTCCGGCATCCTCATACGCCTCGTATGCCGCCGCGACCGCATACTGTGCGAAGGGCTCCATACGCCTTGCCGCCTTCGCATCCATGCGCTCTCTTGCCGCAAAGCCCTTTACCTCGGCCGCCAGCTTTACTTTATAATCAGAGGTATCAAACTTTGTGATCTCTCCGATTCCCACACGGCCCTTACGGATACTGTCCCAGAATTCCGGCACGGTATTTCCTACGGGAGTCACGGCTCCCAGTCCCGTCACTACCACTCTTCGTTTCATACTTCCTCCTTACATAACCATTCCGCCGTCTACATGAAGAACCTGCCCGGTAATATAACGGGCGTCCGGGGATGCTAAAAATGCCGCCGCTGCCGCCACATCCTCTGCTTTTCCAAATACGCCGAGTGGAATCTGCGCCATGGCCCCTTCCTTCACCTTATCGGAGAGACCGGCCGTCATATCCGTTTCGATAAACCCGGGCGCGATGGCATTCACCGTAATTCCCCGGGACGCAAGCTCCTTTGCCGCCGTCTTTGTAAGCCCGATCAGTCCGGCCTTTGCCGCCGCATAATTTGCCTGCCCCGCATTTCCCGCAACACCTGTAACAGAGGAGATGTTGATGATGCGTCCGCTTCTTTGCCTGAGCATCTGGCGTGATGCAAACCGGATCGTATTGAAGGCTCCCTTTAAATTAATCCGGATCACCCTGTCAAAATCCTCCTCCGTCATCTTCATAAGAAGTCCGTCCCTTGTAATTCCGGCGTTATTTACCAGAATATCCAGCCGGCCGTATTCTCTGATTATATTTTTCATGCCTGCCTCGCAGGCTGCATAATCCGAGACATCCCACTGATAAAGCGCCGCCGCGCCGCCGGAATCCTCGATCTCCTGTTTCACCTCACAGGCCTTTTCCTTAGACCCGCTGAAATTAATAATTACTGCCGCGCCCTGAGATGCAAGTTTTTTTGCAATCTCTCTTCCGATTCCGCGGGACGCTCCCGTAACCAGCGCCACTTTTCCTTTTAACATAATTCACCTGCCGCCTTCTCCACATCTTCCCATGAGGAAATGTTATAAATTTTTACCGTCCGGTCTATTTTCTTCAAAAATCCTGTAAGTGTTTTTCCCGGACCGATCTCGATAAATGTATCTGTTCCGTCCGCGATCATCCGCTCCATGCTCTGCATCCATTTTACCGGCGAGCTTACCTGAAGCTTAAGCAGATCCCTGGCATCTTTTATATTCTCCACCTTCTCTGCCAGGACATTTGTCACATAAGGGATCTGGAGCTCGGAAAAGGTAACGCCGTCAAGCTCCTCGCCGAGCTTTACGCCTGCCGGAATAAGAAGCGGGGAATGAAACGGCCCGCTGACATTCAGCATAACCGTCCTCCTTGCTCCCGCCTTTTTAAGCGCTTCCGCCGCCTCTTCCACGGAGTTCCTCCTTCCGGTGATCACGATCTGCCCCGGACAATTATAATTTGCAACAGACACACCGTCCCTGTCCTTAAGCACGGCCTGGGTATCCTCCGTCTTCATCCCTATTACCGCGCACATGGCGCCCTCGCCTGCGGGCACGGTATTCTGCATGAGGATCCCCCGGATCCTTACCAGACGGATGGCATCTGCTTCTGTCATGCCGCCGGCCGCAGCGATCGCCGCATACTCTCCCAGGCTTAAGCCCGCCGTAATATCCGGAGCAATGCCTCTTTCCCGCACGGCCCTTGTCATGGCAAGACAAGTCGTCACAAGCGCGGCCTGCGTATATTCCGTGAGATCGAGAAGCTTATTTTCTTCAAAGCAAAGAGCCTTCATATCAAGCCCCAGCAGCTCCCCCGCCTCATCATACAGCGATCTTGCCGCCGCATTGTTTTCATAAAAATCCGCGCCCATGCCAGCAGTCTGCGCGCCCTGGCCCGGATAGATAAACGCCAGCTTACTCATCTGCCCCGCATCCTTTCATAAGCGCTTCTGTCTCTTTCACCAGCCTGCCGATCAGCTCCTTACAGGACATTCTCTCCTTTACCAGGCCGGCGATCTGCCCTGCCATAACGCTTCCGGTCTTAACATCACCGTCTACCACGGCCTTCCTTAAGCCTCCGAGCGTCAGCTGCTCCAGCTCCTCAAAGCCGGCGCCCTTATTCTCAAGCTCCAGATACTTCTTGGTCATATCGTTTCTGAGGGCGCGTACCGGATGCCCGGTCGTCCTTCCGGTTACCCGGGAGTCGATATCCTTGGCCTTAAGAATTCTTTCCTTATAATTCTCATGCACCCGGCACTCGTCTGTCACGATAAAGTGCGTGCCCATCTGCACACCTTCCGCCCCGAGCATAAATGCCGCAGCGATTCCCCGCCCGTCCGCGATCCCGCCTGCGGCAATAACCGGAATCTGTACGGCATCCGCTACCTGCGGTACAAGAGTCATTGTCGTGCTCTCGCCGATGTGGCCGCCTGCTTCGCAGCCCTCTGCCACAAGAGCATCCGCACCGCTTCGCTCCATACGCTTTGCCAGAGCTACAGAAGCAACGACCGGTATTACCTTCATTCCGGCCTCCTTCCACATCTTCATATATTTTTCGGGACTTCCTGCTCCGGTCGTCACAACCTTAACGCCTTCCTCCGCAATCACTTTTGCCACCTCATCCGCATAAGGACTCATCAGCATAATATTGACTCCAAAGGGTCTCTCTGTCAGCTCCTTCGCCTTTCGGATCTGATCCCTTACCCATTCCGCCGGGGCATTTGCCGCGCCGATAAGCCCTAAGCCTCCGGCCTCGGAAACCGCGGCCGCAAGATGATACTCCGCCACCCATGCCATGCCGCCCTGGATAATCGGATATTCTGTTCCCAACAGACTGTTTACTCTTGTCTTCATATATGACACCTCTTTTACTTGTTTGCCTCGATATAATTGATGACGTCTCCGACCGTTGACATCTTCTCCAGCTCCTCTGTCGGTATCTCGATGCCGAATTCCTCCTCCATTGCCATAACAAGCTCAAAAAGATCTAAAGAATCGATTCCCAGATCGTCTTTGAATGAAGAGTTCTCTGTTACTCCGTCTGTGTTGATTTCAAGGTTGTCTGCGATTAATTTTTTTAAATTTTCTAACATGGTTGATCTCCTTTTTACTTTTTGGTTTTTTTTAACTTCGCTTCGCTCGTTTGGGGACGGGGAAGCCTCGCCTCCGGCTACGTTTCCGCCGTCCCCAGAACAGACGCTCCCCAGGTGAGGCCGGCTCCGAAGCCGGCGAGAAGGAGCTTCTGTCCGGGCTTTAATTTTCCGGCGCCGTTCAGCTCATCTAAGAGGATCGGGATGCTTGCCGACGAGGTGTTTCCGTATTCCTGTACATTTACCGGAAATTTTTCCATCGGTTCGCCGAGCCTCTTTGCCACGGCTTCTACAATCCTTTTGTTTGCCTGATGCAGGATATAAAGATCGATGTCTTCCTTTGACAGGCTGTTTTTTTCCAGTACCTCCTCGATAACTTCCGGCACCTTTCTTACTGCAAATTTGAATACCGCCTGACCGTCCATCCGGATGAAATATTTTTCCTCCGGAATACACTCATTGCATTTTTTTGTAAGCCCATTGCTGTCGTATCTGCTTTTGCAGACAAGCGCTTCTCCCTTCGCTCCTTCGGAATGTGTCACCGGAAGATACCGCCTCTGCTCTGATGCCTTTAAGACTGCTGCACCGGCTCCGTCTCCGAACAGAATACAGGTTCCTCTGTCCTTCCAGTTCGTGAGTGCGGACAGGCTTTCACTCCCGATGATCAGCGCTGTCTTATATACTCCGCTTGCAAGATAAGCCTCCGCAGTGTTATAAGCAAGCACAAACCCGGTACACGCAGCGCCTCCCAGATCAAAACAGGTCGCATTCACCGCTCCCAGAGTCTTCTGCACCTCGCATGCCGTACACGGCAAAAGTGCATCCGACGAAATGGTTGCAACGAGTATCAGGTCAATCTCCTCCGCCGGCAGTCCTGCATCCTCAAGTGCTCTTCTTCCTGCCTCTGCCGCCATGGAGGTCGTTGTCTCTTCCGTGATGATATGCCTCCTTATGACTCCGGTACGCTCCCTGATCCATTCATCGCTGGTTTCTACCAGATCCGCTACCGCGTTATTGTCCATCGCATAGTGAGGTATGTATGAACCTGTTCCGCATATACTTCCAGTCATTTTACATCTCCTGAATTTCATTGTTTTATTCCCTCATATAACAGGGTATTTTGTTTTGACTTTCAAAGTATATATCAATATATTTTGTTTGTCAAGTATTTTGATAATCAAATATTTTGATAATATTATTTTTTTGCTTTACCCCTCTTACCTATGATTAAACACTTTCATTTTGCGTATTGCAGAAAAAGGCGCACAGATTTCCATCCTGGAAATCCATACGCCCTCTGGCATACATTTTTTATCTTTCGAACTTATTTTTGAACTCCTGTATTATTCCAATTCATCAACAGTAATTCTTACAGTCTGTCATTATCACGCATCTCCTTCATATATTCATCAACGTTCTTTCCCCGTTCACTTGGTATCACAAAACTATCCCAATCTATCTGCTTTTTTTCTTTCTGGCGGTTGGATAATCAAGCAGAGTAACAACAACCTCTGCCCCATCATATTCACACATATCTTCATCTTCGATAATAACAGTATTTCCCTGTATAATTCCCTTAACTGCTGCCAACATAATCAAACAACCTCCAATCCCTGTTTTAATTATCATATCACAATTAGCAGAATTTAGACAGTCAAACAACGGCATCTACCAAATGATATCAATTTTTTATATGATCCTCCCTCGCGAACACAGATGCATATCTCTCAAGTCCAAATCTTCTGACGAACAAATCACATTTGCATAAGAACAGGAAATATGGATTCAGCTTTTCTCCATACAATCCTTCAAAATTTCCCTGTCCCTTTGATATGATCACATCGCTTCCCCGGATGAGCCGTTCAGCCTCGCCGCTGACTGCCGACAGATCCGTACCTGCAATCGGGGCGCCGTTTCCGATACAGTCCGCAAGCTCCGTAAGACCCACTTCGGCAGCATCATCAAGTGTTGCATCATTAAGAGCAGGCCCTCCACGCAGGATGACCGTTACATGAAGCTCCGGATACTGCTCCTTTAAAAGCCTGATGAATATCTTGTCCATCACGATTTCACCGCAGTTATCCGTCAGGTAAACCAGCTTACGCGCCTGTGAAAGATCTGCCTTTAAGCACGCAAGCTCTTCTTCAGAGACCTTCTCGTCTGCCGCCTTTTTAAGCAGACCTTCCAAGATAGAATCATCTATGCTTCCTGTCGGGCCAAAATCGATGTAATTGCCTGCACATACATATTTGATGCATGCCTCCGTCACATCCCCGGAGCTTCGTATATATTTTTCTATCACAGACTCTTTAGAGAGCATATACTGATTGTACTTATGCTTTATAGCCGGATAATCTGTAAGGCGCTCAAAATACCTGTTATAGACCTCATCAATCTTCATAAGCAGCCATGGACAGGAATGATCCCGCCCGTTCTCATACAATATTTTTAAGACCTCATGAATATATTCTGATTTCTTTTCCTCATCCTGAAAGGGACGGATTCCTTTTTCCTGTTTATCTATGATACAGGCGATACAAGAAACATTTGCATGCATATTATTACTCCTTCCTATAACACTTTTCTATAAAAATAATGATCTGTATCTTTATATAATTCCCATCCGTCTTTTTCACAAAATCTCTTTAGTTCTTTCCATTTTGGCATATAATGCTCTCTCCCAGCTTGTCAACATCATCCGTAATCAACGCCTTAAATATATAAGGGATATGCCTCCGACGGTTTGGTGCGCTGCTCCAGTAAGAATAATCCTTATAAAAATCTGAGGCATACTCCATAATCGCATAAGCCATCAGTCTTCTCGCTTCTCTTTCCGATGATGCATTCTCAACTAAATCAATTTCATTTAAAGATAAGGTAACCGAACTGTCCTCTTCAATAAATTTTTCAGCCGTAAATTGATATACCGACAGTATCTCTTCCATTATATCAAGATTCGACAGCCACATTCTGTCTCTTGTGCGCTTGATGAACTGTGGCTTATCTCGTACTACTTTATCCACCACACTGCTCCATTCCTTCCTTACATCCGTCGCATTCATCATTATCATATCCACCATCTCCTTTTTAACACCTCCATCATACAAAAAAACGTACATTATGTCAATAACGTACGCTTTTATATTATCTTCACTTTTTGACGATATATACTATTACTTTTCTCTTCGGATCAAGCGTTAGATTATGAACGCACCGACACACTAAACGTCGGACAAAATCATCTCAAAAGCTATATCCGCCCGTTCATATGGAAATTTCAGTATTGGTTGTTTTTATCAACTATTATTTTAAAAAATTGACAGAAAATGAATCCAGATTTATACTGGTACAAAAATAACTGCTAAGGGAGTGACGCTTATGAATATCGTTACTATGCTGGATGAGCTGCAGATTATAGCGCTGCACGACCCGGATATCAGAAAGCGGTTCCTTGATACCGCGCAAAGCAAGGAACCTGTTTCGGCATTTTGCAAGGTATGCCGGGAATTAGGATATGAAGTATATGAAATGGATCTGATCTGCGCCGGCGAGGAGTTTCATGCCGCCATGAAACGGAGCACAAACGGCGGCGGAGAAAATTCCCCGATGCTTTCCGGTGAGGATGATTTTTATGAGCTGTTTATGGCAAGCCTGACAGACAGCGACGACTAAAATAAATGAATAATCCCTGATTCGACCCAGCGCCGGAGCAGCAGAACCCGCTTCTATACATAAGAAGCAGAAATTCTTTATACCGATACCCTGTTATGATCGTTTCCGCTTCATTTTCCGCGGGTTCCAAACATATATATAATTAACGATCCTGTTATTGGAGTTATTTTTATGCTTTCTTCGAAACCAAAACATGTCATATCCGTTGTCCTTATCTTTGTTACGGCATTTCTGTTTGGTCAGGGCGCGGCCCGCACAAAGGAACATTTCTTCCCGGAAGCCGTCCTCACCTCTGCGGAAGGAAACTGGGGACTAAGCTTTCAGGAAGACGGCGAGCCCCCTGTTGCCAACGCCACTTATGAGGAACTGGCGCAATATGACGCCTATTATGCTAAAAATACCGATAAAAAGATTCTATATTTAACCTTTGACGCAGGCTATGAAAACGGCAACACCGCTGCAATTCTTAAAGCATTGAAAAAACATGACGTGTCAGCCACATTCTTTGTAGTAGGCACCTATCTGGATGAAAATGAAGATTTAATAAGACAGATGGTCTCCGAGGGGCATACAGTCGGCAACCATACATGGCACCATAAAGACATGTCTCAAATTTCCACTGCTGAAACCTTTTCAGAGGAAATGGAATATGTAGAAAAAAAATATGAAGAAATCATCGGGAAGCCCATGACAAAATACTACAGGCCTCCTCAGGGAAAGTATAATGAGGCAAACCTCAAAATGGCACAGGAGATGGGGTACAAGACCTTTTTCTGGAGCCTTGCCTATGTAGACTGGTACGAGAATGACCAGCCGACTCATGAAGAGGCCTTTGAAAAGCTGCTTGGAAGAGTCCATCCCGGAGCAATTGTGCTGTTACACAGCACTTCCTTCACGAATGCGGAAATTCTTGACGAGCTGCTTACAAAATGGGAGGATATGGGGTATACCTTTAAAAAACTTGACGATTTATGGTAGATGATTCCATTAAATTCCACTGCTATTTCTTCGTAAAAATTGCTGTAAATATCAGAAAGAAAAAGATATTTTTCTCTGATTTGCAAATTGAATTTCCAGATTCTTCGAATTAAAATGTTAAAGGTGATTGAAGATGGAAAAAAAGCAGAGAGAATATCTTTTTGACAATTATAAAGTACTTTTGATTGTGCTGGTGGTGATAGGTCATTTTATAGAACCCTGTTATGACCAGAATCCATTTCTATATGAACTGAAATGGGGCGTTACAGCGTTTCACATGCCGGCATTTATTTTCATATCAGGCTATTTTTCGAAAAAAGTACCATCGGTGAAACGCCTGATCAGCGGATTGGTAATTCCATATTTTGTATATGAAGTAGTTTATTACCTTTTATATACTTTTGTTTTGGACAAAGAGACGGAGTTGTATTTTACAAGGCCAAAGTTTACTTTGTGGTATCTAATGGCATTATGTACCTGGAGACTGACGGCGCCGATGGTAAAGAAGCTGCCATACCATTTGCCGGTTTCTCTGGCGGCCGGTCTGGCAGTAGGGCTGTTTGGCATTGGCAATTTCCTCTCAATTCCAAGGATTCTGTTCTTCTTTCCATTTTTCCTGGCAGGACTAGAGTTTGACAGCTCCTGCCTCGCCAGATTCCGCAATCCCTGGGGTTACATGGGCGCTCTTGGAATTCTGGGGAGTATGACCGTATTCTTATTTACAGACGAATATCATCATCAATTACCCGTAAAAATATTTTATGGGCGTTATTCCTATGAAGGACTGGGACTGTCCAACCTGGAAGGGCTTCTGATACGTATGGCCTGCTATGGTATTTCCTTCTTGCTGATCTATATGTTTATGCTGGTGCTTCCGTCAGAGAAGAAATCCTATACTTATCTGGGAGAACGAACCATGGCGGTTTACATTTTTCATGGGCTGATATATAGTTGTCTGAAATACGGTTCGTCAATTTTGGGCTCGGTACGGAGCAATGTGGAAAGTATCCTGCTGATTCTTTTTTGTCTGGCAGTGGTATGGCTTGTATCTCGCAGACCCTTTGTACGTATTACGGACAAGATTGCTCATCTGGTGTAGGCCAAAGACCTCGCGGCAGTCGTGTACAGGCGCATCCAGACTGCGGCAGGGACGGCCGGATAAACTGCAAAAGTCCCTCACTTGCTTTTTTTGCGTACTCCTCCGGCAGCCCATGCATCCCTTCCGAAATCCACCGCTCCAGCAACGAGGCAAATCCTCCTGCCGAATAGCACGCAAAAAATTCAATACCGGCAGTATTTTTATAATCCTCCCTGTCAACACGCCCTTTTACGATTTCCACGGAAGCACGGCTGATTTCACAGTAAATCATTTCGTCCATCCCATGTTTATGCATAAGCATTAAAAATTCCTTATGCTGATACCAGAACCCAAAATATTCCCTGGCAATCCGGGGGATATCATAACATGCAAGCACAGGAACCGTCCTTTGGTATTCCTGACACAGCTTTCCAAAATAATGCCGCAGCACCTCATCCTTTTCCTTATAAAATCTATAAAAGGTCCTTCGGGATATATCAGCCCTTTTTACAATTTCAGATACTGTAATCTGTGTATAATCCTTCTCATCCATCAGCTCAAACAGAGCCTCCTCTATCATCCTGACAGACTGCTCTTTCTGCTTTTGATGACCGTTCATAGCCTTTCCTCCTGGTATAATGCACAAATCGTCTGTTTTGTAGCACTTTATCTGCATGCCTTGATTTGCTCTTATCTATAATATATAATAATTTCTGTCACAAATGTAGCATTTTTTTATAAGTAAGAGGGAAAATTTTTATGAAGAAGACAGTTGTCATTTATGAATCAAAATATGGTTTTACAAAACGTTATGCCGAGTGGATTGCAGAGGCATTATCCTGCCCGGTTTTTGAACAGAAGAAATTTTGTACGAAAGACTTTGCACAATATGAGACGATTATCTATGGCGGAGGACTTTACGCGGGCGGTGTCAGCGGTATAAGGCTGATAACAGAAAACTGGAGCCTGCTTTCTGATAAACAGGTAGTTCTTTTTACATGCGGACTTGCAAATCCGGGGGATTCTTATAATGTATCTAACATCAGACAGTCTTTATCAAAGATTCTTTCAGATGACATGATGAAGAGGATACGCCTGTTTCATCTGCAGGGCGGAATTGACTATAGGAGACTTAGCTTTATTCATAAAACCATGATGTCCATGCTCCGTAAGATGTTGTTAAAAAAGGATGAACATACTCTGCGGCAGGAAGATAGGCTGATTCTGGAAACATACGGGCAAAATCTCGATTTTACTGACAAAGGAAGCATCCGGCCGCTGGTTGAATGTGTTCTTAACTTATGAAATCTTTATTGACGCTCCAAGGTTATTTTTAAGTTTTATTTTTAATAACCTCGGAGCTCCCATATCTTCTTTTTCGAGCAAATTCTCCAACATGTCTGCTGCAGGTGGAAATTTTTAGTTATGATTCCATCCTATAGTCCGCACCTCGATTATATGTCTGTCAGGATCGTAAAACCGCACAACCTCTGACGGTTCCTCCCCCTCCTCTGTCAGAAATACCGCCTCAAAACCAGAGTCCTCAAGCCTCTTCCTGATAACCCCGGCGTCAGGAGCCTCAAAATACAGCTCCGCATCATTCCCGCCATACACAACCGGACGCTTCAAAGCATTTTCCCACGGTCTGCTCTCCTCTAAGACGACGCCGCCTGTAAACAACACCTTTTCCCCCAGATCCGCTTTGACTGAAAGTCCCAGTATTTCCTGGTAAAACCGGCGTGACCGTTCAATGTCCCTTACAGCTAATAACACATTTTTTAAAATCATTTTTAAAATATCCTCTCCACAACCTCCCTGGCCATGGCGCTTCCTGCCACTCCGCCGACGCCTGTCTCCTTCAGACTTACATCCATCCTGTCGCCGACTTCCTTCATGGCGTCAATCACCTGATCCACCGGAATCTGGCTTACGATCCCCGCCAGAGCCATGTCCGCGGCCGCCATAGCGTTTACTGCCCCGCCTACGTTTCTCTTCACGCAGGGAACCTCCACAAGTCCCCCCACCGGGTCGCAGACTAACCCCATAAGATTCTTAAGAGCCATTGCACAGGCATGTCCGAGCTGTTCCTTATTTCCGCCCTTCACATGACAGATCGCTGCCGCCGCCATGCCGGAGCCGGAGCCGATCTCTGCCTGACAGCCGCCGGATGCCCCGGCAAGATATGCACGGTTTGCAATGATCTGTCCCACGCCTGCCGCTACGTACATTGCCTCTATCATCTTTTCCTCCGGCACCTCATACTCCCGGTAATAGGTCACGAGAACTGCCGGAAGTACGCCGCAGGCTCCTGCTGTCGGAGCTGCTACGATTCGTTTCATACAGGCATTGTTGCAGCCCATCTTAAGTGCATTTGCCATAACCTTTGCCATGTACTCCCCGCACAGTGTATCTCCCTTTTTCAGATACTCATCCATCATGCCGCCTTCTTTTCCCACAAGGCCGCTTCTTGACATCAGTGAAGGATCATAGGTATCAATACTGTCAAGCATTGCCTGCCACATACCCTTCATCTGTTTCCAGGAATCTTCTGTTTTTATGTCGCGTTCCTCGGCATCCTCAAGCTGAACCGCCTTCCAGAACTCGATTCCCTCTCTTTCACATCTTGCATATGCTTCTTCCATTGACTGATATGACATACCTTTACTCCTTCTCGCTCACATTCAAAAATGTTACCTTCAAAATCCCTTCTCTGCCCTCAAGCATCTCGATGGCGCTTTTCGGCACTACCTGATCCGTCTCCACTACCATAACAGCGCTTCCGCCTCTTTTGGCACGGAACACCTGCATGGTGGCAATGTTGACTTTACAGAGGTTTAAAACCGTCGAAACGTCTGTAATACATCCCGGCTGATCCTGATTTCTTACGATCAGCGTGTTGGTCTCGCCGCTGAAATTCACTTCCATTCCGTCTAACATACTTACACGGATCCTTCCGCCGCCGATGGAATACGCCTGAATTTCCAGTCTCTTGCCGCCTTCTGCCTCCATAATGATCTTCGCTGTATTAGGATGCGCATCCCGAAGCTCTTTCGGCTCGATTACGAAATCCATCCCTTTCTCCCCCGCAATATCAAAGCTCTCAGGAATCCGAAGATCGTCCGGCTTCATCCCAAGAAGACCTGCGATCAGCGCCTTATCCGTTCCGTGCCCTTTTCCTGTAGCTGCAAACGAGCCATGCAGGTAAACATAAGCTTTATCCGGCTGTCTGCCAAAAAGCTTCCTCGCGATCAGGCCGATACGTACCGCCCCCGCGGTGTGGGAACTGGACGGGCCTACCATGACCGGACCAAGAATATCAAATATATTTGCCATTTTTCCTTCCTCCTTTATTATTGGCAATTTTTTTGTTTTTATTTAAACAGGATTTCGATCAAAGCCTTCGGCCTTCCCCCTGAGGCCGCCATCTCCTTTGCGTGCAGCTTTCCATAGCCGGCATCCATAATTTTATTCATAATCCTTCTTGCGCTTCTTACCGTAACCTCCAGACACTCCGCCAGCTCATGGGCGTCAAAAATGTAGCTCTTCCTCGCCTCTGCAATAGCGATCACCTTGAGTACGGAATGCTCGCTTAAACCTGTCTGTGCGGCGATCTCCCGGATTTTAGGGTCAGAGGATATCAGCTCATACCGAAGCTGTCTCTCCGTATCAAGCGGTCCCTGAAGCACATCCTTTTCATCCACCTGAAACAGCTCCTGCTTCTTTCTTCGGACAGAATTTTCTAAAGCCTTCCTTGCATTCATCTCTGCCTTATAGACTGTAAGTCCCATACCAATCCCTACATTCAGCTCAATTCCCGTCTCCTTCACCTTCTGCTGAAGCTTCTGTATCCGGTTGTAGTTCTGCTTATTCTCTATCACGCCGGCATTGGAAAACACTACATATTCCCTTTTCCCAAAAGGGAATATCGTTCCCTGTATGCTCTGTACGTACTGTACGATTTCCTTTTCAACGTCCGCCTTTTCTGACATAGCCGCATAGTAATTCCCCAGATTCCAGTCATAATTTGTAAGCTGCAGCACCTCCACGGCTATCTGGGAATACTCTGCCTGCGTCAGTGCATATTGATTTTTCAGGCGCTCTAACGCACGCCTTACGGTTTCTCTCGTTCCCTTTAGATAAATAGCCTGATATCCCTGTGCGATCAGGGTGTTATACACCCACACAAAGGAAGTCAGCGCCACATTCGTCTTGCCTTCCTTCTGGAGACTGATGTGCCAGTCCACATACTCCTGCTCGTCCACCCCGGGCTGCATAGAGCAGGAATAAATATTCCTTGCCAATATCTGCACTGCGTCCAACAGGTCCATGATTACCTGATTCTCCACCACGTCAATGCTGAAAGCATCAAGCTCCATATCCTGCTTCTGCATCTCAAGAAAAGCGCCGGCCACACTGACACTCGACCTTTCCACGGAAGTGTAGGGCTTCTTAATCTCATAAGAGCCTGTCACATAATCCTCTACCGCACAGCCGGTAAAAAGAATCGCGTCACATTCTTCCTCACATTCTTTAATCACTTCACTGCAGTGGCTGACACGCTCTCTTACATAACAGGAAACTATAAGCTCCCCGTCGATCTGTCTAATGCTTTCCTTTACGCTTTCACAGGATGATTCTGGACCAATTACGCCGATTTTCATAATTTTACCTTTTCTGACCATATTATTTACCTATACCTTGATGGACACGAAGTGTCTGCCTGCCCGAAGAGCCTGCATTACAGGATGCCCAGATGGGTATACAGCCGGAACCGTATTTTCAAAATACAGTTCCGGCTGCTCCTATTATATCGCAGAACCATCAAACAATTCAACTGCTGAATGCTCTTTCATATATTTTATGTATGTTTCCTTTGTAAACCTTGGCCTATATGCCCTGATAATCTCCTTCGCTTTACCGGCGTCCTCATATAAAAGATCTATGACCGTAAGCGCCAGCATCTTTGCCGGAAGCACATACGCCTTTTCGAAATCACAGATTTTGAAATCCTTCGAATGCAGGCCGCCCGTAATTCCGGAGGACCACACATGCATACACGGCATGATCTGGGACATATCTCCCAGATCTGTAGAGCTGGCCGCCCTATAGAGCTCTACAAAAGAATTTTCATCCGCACCGCCGTATTCAATCATGTTCTTACGGTATAAAGCGGAAAGTGCACGATCTGTAGCGAGAGGAAAATATCCTATCTGATCCCGGATCTCCACCTTGCCTCCGACTGCCAGCGCTCCGGCCTTTAATGCCCTTCCCACCTTCTCGCCGGCCTCTGTCATGGCCTCCACAGTCGCCGCCCTTACCATAATCTGCATCGTAACTACCGCCGGCACAACATTTACCAGCTCTCCGCCGCTGGTTATAACGGTGCTGACACGGACTAAGTCCTCCTCCCGGAAGGTTTCCCGCAGGGCATTGATATTATTCAGCGCAAGCTGCGCCATATTAACAGCATTGATTCCTTCATACGGCGCTGCTCCGGCGTGAGCCGCTTTTCCTATGAATTTTACATTTTTGGTGATAAAACCGTTGGTGTTCGTATCTACGGTACAGCATTTTCTTCCGCCGTCCACCTCCATCATATGGCACTGCAGAATCATATCAATATTGTCCATTCCGCCTCTTGACAGATATTCCTGCTTGCCTCCGTAAAACCCAATCCTGCCCTCTTCGATTAATTTGTCCCGATAGTCCAGATCCACGCATTCCTCTGCAGGAATAGCAATAAATTCTACCATGCCCGAAAGCTCATTTATAACTCCGGATTCCACCAGGCCCGCCGCGCAGCCATACAGGTTGGCAAGCTGCACGTTATGTCCGCAGGCATGCATATTTCCGTTTACCGCACAGTCCTCGTGCTCCGGGCATACAACGCTGTCCAACTCTCCCATAACCGCAACTGCCGGTTTTTCTTTTCCCCCGGCGACGGCCCTGCATCCTGTATAGGCAATAGGAGAAACTGTATCAAGCCCCAGGGAGGCGAATGCCTCCTCCATGCATTTCGTAGTTTCAAACTCCTTGTAACCAAGCTCCGGGTTCCTGTATACCTTTTCGCCCAGACGGATAATATCCTCCCGCCTTCTATCAATTGCTTCTATACATCTTCGCTTTAATTCTTCTTTTTCCATTTTACTTCTCCTGATCCCCTGACATCATCCGTCTGATTACCCTGGCAGCTTTCCATACTTCATCCATGTCCAGAGATTCCTGAACTGTATGTACATCCCTCATGCCAAGTCCGAGGATCACGCTGCGGTATCCGTGGCCGGCCAGCACATTCGCATCGCTTCCGCCTCCGATTACCATAAGCTCTGGTTTAATATCCTCCTTCTCCATAGCATCCTTCGTAAGGCGGACAAGCTCGCAGTCCATATCAAGAGAAAGGGACGGGTATGCCAGCTCATGGTTAAACTCATACTGCGCGCCCATTTCCTCTGCGGCCTCTTTTAAGCAGTTTTCCATATACTCTACTTCTTCACTAAGCTTCTCCATACTATGAGAACGAATCTCCGCCGTAAAGCTTACCTCGTCTGTTACAACATTTGTCGCGCCGCCTCCTTCTATCCTTCCGATATTAGAGGTTGTCTGCGCGTCAATTCTTCCGATATGCATCTTATCAATTGCTTTTGCTGCCGCACAGACCGCGTTTACTCCCTTTTCCGGCTCGATACCGGCATGGGCCTTCTTTCCTCTGACAGTAATCTCAATTGCCTCCATCGCCGGAGCCTTGTATGCGATAACGCCTGTATTTCCTGTCGCGTCCGCAATGACCAGATCCTTACAGGGCAGAATACCAAGATCCATATGCTTGGTACCCTGCATGCTGATTTCCTCGGAACAGGTAAACACAAGATAAATATCTCTGTGCTCTGCACCGCTTTCAAGAATATCCTCCACCGCCTCTAAGACAGCCGCAATACCGGATTTGTCATCGCCGCCCAGTGTTGTCGTCCCATCCGTGCGGATAATGTTCCCGTCAATAACCGCCTTTACGTCCCTGCACGGCTCAATCTGATCCATATGAGCCCCGAAACCCAACGGAATCCCTTCCTTTGTTCCCGGAATATGTGCGACAATGTTTCTCCCGTTTCCGCCGTAGCCTTCTCCGGCCCGGTCTGATTTAAATTCGATCCCGCGCTTTGTAAGCCAGGCCTCTATAAAATCCGCCATCTCTTTTTCGCCCTTTGACGGACTGTAAATCTGTATCATTTCAAGAAATAAATTCTGCATTCTTTCTCTGGAAAGCATAGGGCACCTCCTAATCCTCTAATTCTTTTTTGTAAATCAGACGTCCTGCAAATATAGAGCCGAACACCGCCACAAGGATAACCACATAGGACGGAGTTCCCGGGAAGAAGGACAGGAAATTGTTCTTAAGCAGCCAGTTCATTCCAAATGCGATTACAACAGCCACTCCCGCAAGCTTTGGACGAGATACTGCAAACTGTCCGAAAACCGCGCCGTAAAGCGCCGGAAGCAGGAAATTAAGCGCAGCCTTCAAGCCTTCCGGCATTGCGGAAATAATTACATTTCCGCCTACCGCTCCTACAGTCAGTATCACAATATTTACAAGAATAGATACCGCAATACCGATCGTTGAGATGACAGAGCCCTTTTCACTTCCCATCTCTACGCCTGCCGCCTCCTGTGCTACAGAGGAACATGGCACACGCATATTCGAGGTGTTTCCGGAAAGAAACGTAAGATAGGTTCCCGGAATTCCAAGGATCGGGAAATAGGAAATCGGCTCTACAACATAGAAGGCGCCGCTTACACTTATCTGTGAAATTGTTCCCGCAATAATGGCGGAAACCGGCGGCATATGTCCGAACACAAGAGAAACTACAAGCGCCGGCAGAAAACTGGTAAGAATACCCAGAAGTAATGTTAATTTTCCCCATTTAATAATACTGGGAATATATGTATTTGAATAATACTGATTGTTCATTTTGTTCTCCTCCTTATTATGCCATCATGCTCCACATATATCCGACAAACATTCCGGAAAACATGGAGATTGCAAATGCCCATTCTCTAAGCCAGTTAATCTGCTTATCCTTTGCAAGCTTGGACAGAATCATCATCAGGATACATCCGATGATTGTTGCGATCGCCGGCGCGCCGCCAAATGCAAAGCTGCCTTCTGCCGAAAAGAAATTGCCGGACGCCAGGTTTGCAAACGCACCAAGCATTGCTCCCGCGGAAATGATAGGAACCATCTTCGCGTTTCCTTTAGACATTAAATGATTTACCTTATGCATCTTGTCTGTAAACAGAAGTGTAAAAATAAGCCAGCCAAGCGAACCGCATATCATAACCCATACGCCGCAGGAAAATGCTACGGGATCCAGATTCTCAAGCGTCGTTCCCATTGCCTGTGCACCGAAGCCTGCCGCCATAGCCTCGTAATTTACAGAGCCGATAAAAGACAGCCTCATCCATGAAACCGGAGCTCCCATAGATACAATAAGGGAAATCATTGTAACAAGAATTACAATCGCAGGACCAATAGATGCAATGGCGCTGCTCTTAATTGCCATATTAACCTGTTCCTTTGAAATCTCCAGTTCTTTTGCAGCCTTTAAAGATTTTCTGAAAAATACTACCGACTGGACTACTACAACGCCAACAGCTACCGCTGCTGCGAGCCACATGAGCGGACTGTTCGCCAGCTCTAAATAATTTGTACTTTCTTTCATTTTCTTCTCTCCTTCCACAGACTTTGAGACGCGTCCTTAATATGTCCGTTAGTGAAAGTATACAGTATAGGCATCCATTCTGTCAATTATTTATTCAAAATATACAACCGTGATTTTTCACAATATTTATTATTCAAAACTGTGCACTATTTCCTAAACTCTTGTCTTTTCACTCCTCTCTCATCCTTTGCATAGACTACAGTAACAGGATCAAATCATAAAAAGGATGTTTTCATGAATCGATATATATTATTGGTAATACTTTTTTTCTCCGCCATATTCTTATTCCTGTATATCCGCAAGTACCTTGCCATCCGCAAGATCTGCGCCATGTCTGTGCCGGAGAAGCTTGCGCGCATCAACCAGATCAGCGTCCCCTTCGGCTTCAGATACAACCTTTCCCAGGATGTTTTTACCTCAGAAACGGACGCATGGCAGAAGGAATGCGGCTACTGTGCCTTCTATGACAGCCAGGCCCCTCTCTTTCATATGATTTTCGACTGCGAGCCAGTTTATTTTAATTATAACGGCGTTACCTGGCTTATAGAATTCTGGAAGGGGCAGTACGGAATTACAACCGGGTGTGAAATCGGATGCTATAAGTCAGACCGCATCCTCGCCAAAAACGAGCGTAAGAATACTCTCTTTGAAACCGTTTCAGGAGAAGAGATGCCTGTTTTCTCTGTCACGCTCCTGCAGGACGGACTGCCGGTAAGCCGTCTGTGCGAAAGGCACTGGTGGCTTACAAGCTTCTGCACCGGAAAATACACAGAACCTGAAAGCCTCTCCATGAAGATTACGATTGTATTTCCGCAATAGCCGGGCAAGGCACATTCATAATAGCCGACAGACTGTGTCACGCAAG
>CAQNVT010000175.1 GCA_948844705.1 uncultured Dorea sp. | reverse complement strand
TCCGCCCCGATCGCGGCAGCGGCGGCTCAGACAAGAAACCCGGTGCGTCAGGCGCTGGTATCCTCCACAGGAACCTTCTGGGATACGGTAGTAGTCTGCCTGATGACAGGGCTTGTACTCGTGACAACGATCATGAAGAATCCGAATATCAACGCTGACCAGATCGGAGACGGCGGTGTCCTGTCTACGCTTGCATTCGGGCAGATTCCGGTATTCGGACCGATCGTACTTACACTTGGAATCATCACCTTTGCCTACTCTACCATTCTCGGATGGGCATATTACGGAGAACGCTGTGTAGAATATTTTGCAGGAAGCAGGGGACTGGTTCCGTACCGTGCTCTTTACATAGCAGTGGCGGTCATTGCACCTGTTATCAGTCTGAATGTAGTATGGACAGTAGCAGATATTTTAAACGCGCTGATGTCGATCCCGAACCTTGTAGCAGTATTGCTGTTATCTAACGTGATCGTAAAAGAGACAAAGAAATATATCCATAATCTGGATGCCAGAGATATTGCACCGATACCGGTAGTAAAGGAATAGTTGATTATCATTCTTCAGGACAGCAGTCGGATGGCCGGGAATCAGAAACTTAAAAAGGTGTAAAGGCCTTGATTATTCAATAAAGACTTTACACCTTGTTTTATAAGTTTTATTTAATCTCCCTCTTCTAACATTGATTGAAATATGTCTTTTAGCTCTTGCAACTCTTTATTATCTGGTGTTTCATCTAAAGCGCGTTCAATCTGTGCTAAAGCAAGTCTAATAAACCCTTGAAATTGCTTATTGGTCATACCCATATTATCACCACCTTTTAAATATATGCCGTTATCTGGTACTTTAATTATAATAGTTTGGTGAATTGGTGTAAAGCCTTTATTCCTGCAATTTATGCCCGTACATCAATTATATTTACTGCCTTAGGGATCTTACTTAAGTCCTTAATAGATACAGTCTTTTATTCTTTTTCCATCTGAATCACATGCTTCTTCCAGCGTCCCATTTTATAATAGATACTGATAAGCACCGTGCACAGGATCCAGCCTGCCGGATACCCAAAGGCCACCCATCCAATCGTTCCAAACACCCGGGATGTTACAAACAGGTATATCTGACGGAAAAACACGAAACAGCACAGCATGATTACCATCGGTGCCCTGGAATCCCCTGCGCCCCGCAGGGACCCCGCATAGATCTGATTGATACAGCAGGCCACATAAAACGGCGACAGCATACGCACAAACAACGTGCCAAAACGAAGTACTTCCGGTTCACTGTTAAACAGGCCCACCATAAACGGCGCAAAGATCAGCAGTGGAATCATGACAAGTACTGTAATACAGACGGACAGAAGGATGGACATATGAGTCCCTTTTTTCGCCCGTTTCAATTCTCCCGCTCCCAGATTCTGTCCCACAAATGTCGTAGCCGCCATGGACACGCTCTGCATGGGAAGCATCATGAAGGCATCAAGCTTTGCATAGGCACTCCATCCTGCCATGACATCGGAACCGAATACATTGATATAGGACTGGACAAAAATGTTGGATACAGATGTGATCACCATCTGGAGCGCGGCCGGAAGCCCCACTGAGATAATCTTTTTCAGTATCTTCCAGTCCACTGCCAGACGCCTCCACACGATCCGGTAAGCCCCGTCAGAGTGCATCAGCGTCAGGAACACCAGCATCGCAGAGAGACTCTGCGCGGCCACCGTCGCCCAGGCCGCCCCGGCGATCCCCATATGGAATCCGGCTACAAGAACAACATCCAGTACCGTGTTCGTACAGGCCGAAAAAATCAGGAAATACAACGGATGACGGGAATCCCCCACCGCCCGCAGGACCCCGGAGCCCATATTGTAAAGCAAAAGCCCGGAAACACCGGAGAAATAAATCGTCAGATACGTTTTCGCCTCCTGGTACACATCCCCCGGTGTCTGCATGAGACTCAGCATGATCGGACAGAGAAGCACGCCCAGCACCGTGATGGCCGCGCAGAGCACAAGTGTTAAACACAGCATAGAGTGTACCGCCCCGGAGACCTTCTCCTCATCCTTTGCCCCATAATACTGGGAGATCACCACTCCGGCTCCCGTGGACAGGCCGACAAAAAAACCGATCATGGAATTCAGGATCGGTCCCACAGAGCCCACCGCCGCCAGTGCCTCTTTTCCCACAAAATTCCCTACGACAATACTATCCACCGTATTATAAAGCTGCTGGAACAGATTACCCGCAATCAGAGGCAGGGCAAACATCAGAATCTGCTTCCAGATGACCCCCTGTGTCATATCACAGTCTTTTCGTTTTACTGCATTCAATTTAAATTCCCCTATTTTTCACTAAAATCCGGTGTCCCGTAAAGGTCATACGGAGTCACCTGATAGACATAATAGTTCAGCCAGTTCGTATACAGATTATTGGCATGGGCCCGCCAGGTAAGGAGCGGCTTTTTCTCCGGATCATTTTCCTCATAATAATTTTTCGGCATCTCGATCGGAAGTCCCTTTGAAAGATCCCTCCTGTACTCCCCGTCCAGCGTCACCCGGTCATATTCCGGATGTCCCATGACAAAGATCTGCCGTCCGTCCTCCGCCATAGCAAGGAAAAGCCCTGCCTCCTCTGATTCTGCCAGAACCGTCAGACGCTTCTCCGCACGTATCTTCTCCATGGGAACCTCCGTATGCCTGGAATGCGGGGCCAGAAACACATCATCAAAGCCCCTTACAAGCGGAATCTTCCGGTTCATCACCTTATGCTTAAACACTCCGAACATCTTATGGTCAAGCTGTACCTTGTCTATTCCATAATGGTAATAGATCCCTGCCTGCGCACCCCAGCACAAATGAAGCGTGGAGGTCACATTTGTTTTGCTCCACTCCATGATCTCTTTTAGCTCCTCCCAGTAATCCACCTCCTCAAAGGGAATCTGCTCCACCGGAGCTCCGGTAATAATGAAGCCGTCAAATCTCTGGTCTCTGACCTCACAGAATTTCTGATAAAACTTATTCAGGTGACTGGTAGGTGTATTTTTAGACTCATGGCTTGACACCGTGATAAAGGACACATCTACCTGCAGGGGGGTATTTGACATGGATCTTAAAATCTGAAGCTCCGTATCCTCCTTAAGGGGCATCAGATTCAGAAGCCCGATCTTGATCGGACGGATATCCTGATGCGTCGCCCTGTGTTCATCCATAACAAATATATTTTCTCTCTCCAGTATTTCCTTTACCGGAAGCTCGTTCTGTACTCGTATCGGCATAATCTATTCCTCTTTTCCTTCTATATTCTCAGTTTGCTTCTCCGGATTAATATAATTTCCTTCTGAATCCACATAGCTCATCTTGCTATAATATCCTGTATCAATCGGAAGGCTTTTGCGCTTCAGACGGTTGTCCAGAATCATCTCGGCAATATAATAGAGAACCGCAAACGTAGGAACACCCATCACCATGCCCACAAAACCGAACAGTCCGCCGCCCAGAAGAATCGCCACAATTACCCAGAATGCCGAAAGTCCGGTGGAATTCCCGAGAATCTTCGGTCCGAGTATATTCCCGTCAAACTGCTGCAATACCAGAATAAAAATGATAAAATAAAGCCCTTTCATCGGATCGCTCAAAAGAATCAGTATCGCAGACGGAACCGCGCCTATATACGGTCCGAAAAACGGAATCACATTCGTAACTCCTACAATAACACTCACCAGCATCACATAAGGCATGTCCAGGATGGATAGCCCGAAGAAGCACAGCACGCCGATGATTGCCGAATCTATGATCTTTCCGATAATAAAGCCGCCGAATATCTCATTACTCTTTGTAGTAAGATGCAGGATCATATTGGCATGATCGATGCTGAATATCGCATAAATCGCCTTTTTATTCTATAGAAATAATCAAGACGACAGGAATGGATTTTCAGGCACACCCTAATCCTCCTGCGACCAGGTCATATCCCGCATGCCTTCTCCTTCCTGCCCTCCCACCTTGTCTAACGCACTGGCGATCAGCTTGATCATCTCCCACACCGAACGGAAATAGATCGTCTCATCCTTATCCATCCACGTGATCCGCCCCTGCCAGCTGCTGTTCTGCCTCTGCTGTACCCGGATGATAAATGTCCCAAGGTCCCCGTGCTTCTTCAGCAGTTCCTCATCACTCAGGATCCTCTCCGGCTTCGATTCCCCATTCGGTGCGCCGCTCTTCTTTCCATTTCCATCCCCGTCTGCAACCTCTCCTGTCTTCCTGTTCCCTTTCATCTCCTCGCTCGCCTTTCCTATTTTCCCTTCTCCCTTCATAGCCTCGCTCGCCTTTCCTTCCCCTTTTTCTTCTTCCCTGACATTTCCTTCCTCTTTTTCTTCCTCTTTCCTTGCCTTTCCTTCTATCATCTTCCCCGCAGGCTCCGCCGCCTGCCGCGCCTCCCTGAATGTCCTCTCATTCGTCGACACATGCGGGAAATTGATCGAGTCAAAAAACCGCTCCAGCTCAAACAGCAGGTGCCCGATGCCCTCTATTTCCACCCTCTCCCTGCTGTATGCATGGTACAGCCTGCCGGTAAACTGGTTCTCCCCTGCCCTGTCTACGCACAGCACAGCCCCGTTCGGCGTCCCTATGTACCATTGAGACCTGTCCATATAGTTCCTTCCCCTCTCTAACATAAATCTATTCTTCTTTATACCTATCTTCCATCATATATCATACACCATACCGCATTGCATGCCCTGGATGCTGTCCGCCTGCCCCTTATTCCTACACCAACCTCTCGCCGTGCGGCGTACACGCCACGCTGTTCACATGGTACTGTACCCCCGTGCGCTGCCTCCTCACCACGAAGTGCTCGTTGATCCTACGCTGCAGGATCTTGCAGTTCTCACGGGTCGTATTGATCAGCAGCACCAGGTACTGCCCTTTCCCATAACGGGTAAATGCATCCCCTCTCCGGATGGACTGCCCGATCGCCTCCTTAAGCCTCTCCGACAGCTCCGACAGCACGGCTCCCTCCTTCATCGGGTTCCCCTTGCTGTCCACCACCGTGCACAGCATCAGGTAGACGGACTGCCCGCCCCTCTCCATCATACGCTCCACCATGCGGTACACTCCCTGGAACACCGGGTAAGAGCACAGGTACCCTCCCGGCTCCTCCCCCTCTTCTTCCGTCAGCTGCATCTGGATCAGGTCCAGCACTTCATACTGGTGCTCGATCCGGGTCCCAAGCTTGTTCAGCAGCTCCTGAGTTGATTTTACCTTTACTGCTTCTGACTCAACTGCTTTCGCTTTATCATCCGTGATTCTTCCCGGCTCTAG
>CAQNVT010000174.1 GCA_948844705.1 uncultured Dorea sp. | reverse complement strand
CATGCATATACATTAAATGAAAAAAATAATGTGAATAGTTCCATTCCGGTATACGATATTATTTATAACCTGAACCTTGGCGAAAACCACCATCTGAACCTCATCCATAGCCTCCTGCATGGACTTGCCCTGTCCCATGAGATAGCCGGCCTTGCGGTTGCGGCTGTGGACGCTGGCACAGGTTACGATAAGATCCCCGATTCCGGTAAGGCCCGTAAAGCTTTCGATGGCTCCGCCCATCTTTACGCCGAGCCTTGCGATTTCCGCAATTCCTCTTGTGATAAGGGCCGCTTTCGTGTTGTCCCCGTATCCCATACCGTCAGCAATTCCTGCCGCAAGTGCAATTACATTCTTAAGGGAGCCGCCGAGCTCCATTCCCAGCATATCCGGACTTGTATATACCCGGAATACTTCATTCATGAACATTTCCTGCAGATAAACGGCCGTTTCCTTCCTGCGCGCGCCGATCACGACTGTTGTAGGAAGCCCTCTTCCCACCTCCTCGGCGTGGCTGGGACCGGAAAGCACTGCCACATCCGCCTGCGGAATTTCCTCCTCGATCTGCTGTGACAGTGTCATAAGTGTATTCTCCTCGATACCCTTTGCCACGTCTACAATGATCTGCCCCTCTTTTACATACGGCTTCATGCTGCGCGACGTATTTCTTGTAAACGGAGAGGGCACCGCCAGCACGATAAAATCCTTTTCCTTTACGGTCATTTCGATATCTGTGGTAAATTCCATATCCTCCGGAATCCTCACACCCGGAAGCTTGCTTTTATGCTCCCGTTCCCTGGAAAGCATCGAAACCTCCTCCTGACTTATGGACCAGACCGTTACCCTGTGACCATTCTTGTGAAGCAAAAGCGCCAGAGCCGTTCCCCAGCTTCCTGCTCCCATAACACCTACATTTGCCATTTTACATCCTCCTGTTATCTATCTTACATATTTTACAGCTGTTTTATCCCGTAAGGCTACTTGCTTTTTCCGACGCTGAGCTTATTTTCCGTCCCCGACAGCAATCTTTTTATATTTTCCTTATGCTTATAGAAGGCAGACAGCATAAGAAATGCCGCCACCGCATACATCTCATACACATAAGGCGCTCCTACTCCAAACTGCCCTGTCTGTCCGCATATGACTATCTCGGCCAGATAAACAATAACTACGATCAAAGAGCCCAGAGACACATACCGGGTCAGCGCCACCGTCCCGGTAAATACGATGATACAGATCAGCACCATCCAGATATTCAAGGTGCTTGCGATCAGACCTGCCGTCGCCGCAATGCCCTTCCCGCCTTTAAACTTCATATAAAAAGGATAATTATGCCCCAGTACCGCTCCCATGCCCGCATACATGGCAAGCACCGGAAGAATATCCCCGTGAGTGCTTCCGTATATAAGTTTCACCGCAAGCACCGCAAAAATACATTTAAAGGCATCCCCTAAAAATGTGACTAATCCTGCTTTCCACCCAAGCGTACGCAGAGCATTGGTTGTCCCTGAATTGCCGCTTCCGTGTTTGCGGATATCCATATGATGAAGCTTTCCGTAAATGTATCCGGTCTGCAGAAGACCGAAGGCATACCCGATCAGTACACTTATTAAACGTTCCATTTTCTAACGCTCCTTTTCTTTTCTCTCCCGCACAAAGAATTTAAGAGACGTCCCTCTAAATCCAAAGGCCTCCCGGATCTTATTTTCCAGGTATCTCTGATAGGAGAAATGCATCAGTTCCTTATCATTTACAAAGATCACGAAGGTCGGCGGCTTCACGGACACCTGCGTCATATAGTAAAGCTTCAACCGCTTCCCCTTATCCGACGGCGGCTGCTGCATGGCGACGGCCTCCGTCATGATCTCATTTAAAACCCCTGTCGCCACATATAGCAAACCAATATCACTGATTCCAAATTTAAGCCGATTCTTTTTACTGATATTGCTGTGTATTCTCCAACCTGCAATCAT
>CAQNVT010000173.1 GCA_948844705.1 uncultured Dorea sp. | reverse complement strand
ATAAGCTAACGAAGTGGGGACGTAGTAAAATTAATTTTACTACGTCCCGGATTGAAAATACCCTGTCCCTTTTTACAATTTTTCGGAGTCCAGTATCACCGTGAACGGCCCGTCATTGACGAGGCTGACCTTCATATCCGCTCCGAATTCTCCCCGTTCTACGACCTTTACCTGCTCCTTGCATTTTTCGATAATATATTCATACATATCGGATGCCATATCCGGCGCCCCGGCTTCTATGAAACTGGGGCGATTGCCTTTTTTGCAGTTTGCATACAGGGTAAACTGTGAAATCAGCAGAAGCTCTCCGTTTACCGCATCCAATGACAAATTGGTCTTTCCCTGCTCATCCTCGAAGATCCGAAGCCCAATCATCTTTTTTACCATCTTATCCGCGATTTCCTTTGTGTCGGAATCCGACACGCCGATCAGCACCATAAAGCCTTTGCCGATTTTCCCAAGAGTCTTTCCGTCCACCTTGACTTCACTTTCCAGCACTCTCTGTATTACAAATCTCATTTTATGCCGTCTCCTCTTCTTTTATTCCATTTCTTTTCTTATCCGGCAGCTGTGCCAGTATGATCGCCGCAAACATAAGAACACACCCCGTCCCCTCTCTCACCGACAGCCTTTCTCCGAGAACGAGCCAGCCCGCAAGCACGGAAAAGCAGGATTCCAGGCTCAGGATCAGGGAGGCAACGGCAGGATTCACATTTTTCTGCCCTACGATCTGCAACGTGTACGCTACTCCGCAGGATAACACGCCTGCATACAGAAGCGGCACGATCCCCGCGAGCATGGCACTGATCCTCGGCGTTTCCAGGCCGAACATAAGAGGAAGCGATACGATACCGCATACGAAAAACTGGATGCAGGACATCTTTACCCCGTCTACTTTCGGCGAAAAATAATCGATCACCAGAATATGCACGGAAAATACAAGGGCGCATATGAAAATCAGGATATCTCCCTTGCCGACAGAAAATTTTTCTGTGATACACAGAAAATAAAGCCCCGCAAGTGCAAGCGCTACTGCAAGCCACACTTTCCACCCTGTCTTTTTTCCAAGAAAAATCCCCAGCACCGGGACGATAACGATATAAAATGCGGTAATAAATCCTGCCTTTCCTGCCGTCGTATACTGGATCCCTACCTGCTGCAGGCTGCTGGCGGCAAAGAGCAAAAGTCCGCAGGCGATACCGCCGACGATCAGATCCCGCCTGCTGCCCTCCGCTTTTTTCTGCACTCCGTTTATCCTGTTAAGGAACGCGATACACGGAAGAAGCGCAATGCCCCCGATGATACTTCTCACCCCGTTAAAGGTAAAGGGGCCGAGATAATCCATCCCCACACTCTGGGCGACGAACGCGGTTCCCCAGATAAATGCAGTTAGGATAAGCATAAATGCATTTTTTGTCTTCATAGTAAATCTACCTCTTTTACTTTCTTTTAACAAACCAGTGTATATTGTACCACGTTTCTTCCTGCAGGTGTATAATAAATGTAATTAAAGACACACTTTATAGTGGAGGTCATATATGAAAAAACATAAAACAATCTTTCTCTGCACCGGAGCCTTCATGCTCCTTACCGAGGTCTGGAAGCAGTGGTGCCTTACTTACCGTCTGGGCGGCGGACAATATAACTGGTGGTATTTCCCCTTTCAGCTGTGCAGCATTCCCATGTATGTATGCCTGCTGTTCCCTTTCCTGTCCTCGGATAAACTCCGCGGTATCCTGCTTGCCTTCCTTATGGATTACGGTCTTCTCGCGGGCATTTTTACCTTCTTTGACACAAGCGGCCTGCACTATCCTTACGCCCCGCTGACTGTCCACTCCTATGCATGGCATGTCCTTCTGATCGTTCTGGGGATATATGCCGGATATGTAAATGTAACCTGTATGGACAAAGCCGCCTCCAAACATACGGCTTTCGCAGGCGCTACCGCAGCCTATCTTATCTGCTGCATTTTGGCAACGGTATGCAATCTTGTCTTTTACCGGTACGGAAGCATTAACATGTTCTACATCAGCCCCCATTACCGCATGACACAAAAAGTATTCCGGCACATCGCCCTGCTGTTTGGAAACGGTACCGGAATCATAGTCTATATATGTGCCATTATTACAGGCGCGTTTTTTGTACATTTACTCTGGAAATGGATCTGGAAAGTAAAAATTTTCTGACACGGCTTTACTGCACTAAAAATCCCTTGTCCCTGAGCATCTGCCCGATCATGTCCAGTATCTTTTCGCTGTCCGCACTGATTGTGTGATAATGATAGCCCGATGTAATATTTTTAAGCGGACTGGACTTTCCGTTCTGTATATCCTCAAGAAACTCTGCAACCATTCTCCGGGAGCTGATATGGAGCCCCGCCTCGATATGTCCGTACACCCGGTGGTTGACCATCACATTTTCAATACATCCCCCCAGATCTACAACCGCATTCAGCTCCTCCTCAAGCTGTGCGTCTGTATGCTGTACCTTAAATACCCGCTCTTCTCTTATCGGCGCATTTAAAATATATCCCCTGTTTGTAGAAATGATGTCGTGACCCGCCGCTCTTATAAGCGCAATATCCTGCACGATCACCTGACGGCTTACGTCGTACGCCGCAGCGAGCGCTTTGCCCGACACCGGCGTCCGGCTCTTCTGTATCGTGCGGATGATCGCATCTCTTCTTTCAGCACCTGTCATAAAAACCTCCCTTCCGTCATCCCTATACCGCATGAAGATTTTTCAGGGAAATATCCAGTATCGGCGCAGAATGTGTAAGCGCCCCGCTGGAAATATAATCCACACCGACAGATACCAGACGCCCGACATTTTCCTTTGTTACATTTCCGGAGCATTCGGTCTCCGCCCGTCCGTCAATATAGGAAACCGCCTCCTTCATGTCCTCCGGAGACATATTGTCCAGCATAATAATATCTGCTCCTGCCTCCACCGCTTCCTTCACCATATCGAGATTTTCCACCTCAACCTCGATCTTTCGCACAAACGGCGCATACTCCTTTGCCATGCGGACTGCCTCCTTCACGCTCCCCGCCGCGCCGATATGATTATCCTTCAAAAGCACTCCGTCCGACAGGTTATAGCGGTGATTATAGCCGCCGCCTACACGGACCGCATATTTTTCAAAAATCCGCATATTCGGAGTCGTCTTCCTCGTGTCCAGAAGCTTTGTTCCCGTGCCCTCAAGAAGGACCGAGATGCTGTGCGTATATGTGGCGATCCCGCTCATACGCTGAAGATAATTAAGAGCAACCCGCTCTCCTGACAGAAGCACCCGTATATCGCCGGTGACAACGCCCATAACCTGCCCGTTCTTCACCTCGTCGCCGTCCTTACAGTAAAACTCTATTTCCGTCTGCCCGTCCAGAAGCTTAAAAACCCTTTCAAATACCTCCAATCCGGCGATGATCCCGTCCTGCTTGCAGATCAGTGTCACCTGACCCTTTACGGCCTCTTTCATCACGGCATTTGTCGTCACATCCTCGCTGGAAATATCCTCTTTTAATGCCTCAAGAATCAAATGATCCGCCTGAAGCGTCTGTGTAATCTTATTCATCTGTCATCTCTCCTTGTCACATACAAATTAATTACTGTTATTTCTTATTATATCATCTGCCGCGCGTCTGGCAAAGACCAGACTTTCCAGTAAGGAGTTGCTTGCCAGACGGTTTGCGCCGTGCACACCGTTGCAGCTTGTCTCTCCCACCGCATAAAGATGCGGCATAGAGGTCCGGCTGTCCCTGTCTACCCGGATACCTCCCATAAAATAGTGCTGCGCCGGAACTACAGGGATACATTCCTTCAGCATGTCATACCCTTCATCCAGACAGCGCTGATAGATGTTGGGAAAATGATTCAGGATCGTCTCCTGCGGGATCCGCTCCAGCGAAAGCCATACGTGATCCGTCCCGTCTGTTTCCATCTGCTTAAAGATCGCTTTCGCGACAACGTCTCTCGGCAGAAGCTCATCGACAAAGCGTTCCATATTTTTATTATATAGCAGCGCGCCTTCTCCTCTTACCGACTCCGAGATGAGAAATCTCCTGCCGGGCTTTGGCGAATAAAGCGTCGTCGGGTGGATCTGGATATAATCCAGATTTTCAAGCTCTATGCCATATTTTTCCGAAAGTGTGATCGCATCCCCCGTAAGATGCGGGTAATTGGTAGAATGGCGGTATCTGCCTCCGATTCCTCCGGTTGCAAGAATGGTATCCTTCGCATGTATCTCCACCGTTCCTTTCTCATTTTCCGCAAGGATCCCTTCGCATACACCGTCTCTTACGATAAGATCCGTCATGGTCGTATACTCCCTGATCTGTACATTCGGAAGCTCCTTCACACGCATAATAAGCTTTTCCGTGATCTCCTTTCCTGTGACATCCTCGTGAAACAGGATACGGGGCCTGGAATGTGCGCCCTCTCTTGTGTAAACAAAATCACCGTTCTCTTCATTTCTTTTAAATTGTACTCCGTAGCTGACCAGCTCTTCAATAATGCTTCTGGAACTCCTGATCATAATGTCCACCGATTCCTTCCGGTTCTCATAGTGCCCGGCTCTCATCGTATCCTCAAAATAGCTGTCGTAGTCGTTCTCGTCCCTTAACACACAGATGCCGCCCTGGGCAAGAAAGGAGTCGCTGCTCTCCGTATCGGACTTCGTAATCAGGATAATCCGCTTATCCGCAGGAAGCTTAAGCGCAGAAAACAATCCGCTTACACCGGTGCCGGCAATCACCACATCTGTCTCGATTGTATCTTTCCTCATATTTTTTCCTTTCACGGCATTCCTATCCGGCAAGCTCCAGCATGTTTTGAAGCGGCTTCACGGATTCTCTTATAAGCTCCTCCGAAACATGAACCTCATTTTCCCCTGTTTCCAGTACGTGAACGATCTTTTCCAGAGTGATAAGCTTCATATCCTGACAGACCGGCTCGGTTCCGGTAAAATAAAAGCTCTTCCCGGGATTCTGCTTTTCAAGCTCATACCGGACGCCGTTTTCCGTACAGATAATAAATTCCCGCCCCTCACT
>CAQNVT010000172.1 GCA_948844705.1 uncultured Dorea sp. | reverse complement strand
GCTGGGCCGGGGGGAGGACGTTGCCAACGTGACGGTGTTTCTGGCTTCGGAGCTGTCCGCCTTCATCGTGGGAGAGTCGATCAACGTCATTTCCCTCTCTTGCATAGTAATTGGCCAGGTCCATAAAATAAAAGCCGTAGTAGGCACCTTCCATATCTGCGCGGAGCTCTGAAAAATAATTGGAAATAGAGGCCGACATAAGCGTATAAGATGTCCGCCCCTCATAAACACTGAATTCGCCGAAGGAAAAGGGCGCCGTCATTCCGACCAGCGCACTGCCCGGTTTTCTTGCCCCTCTTGCAAATACCGCGATCTTGCCCCTCTCCTTCGTAAGGATCACGACCCGCCTGTCATACTCTCCCGCGGGTGTCACTGCAAGCACCATGCCTGTCACCGTTATTTGATTCATACCTTCCGTCACCTTCGTAGCTGTCCATAACCCGGCTTATGATCTGCATGCCTTTATAGTACAGATAATCTGTTATCTTTCCTGTTTCTAAAAACTGTTTCCAGTACTTTTCTTCCATAGGATCACCTCATCGTCTGTTATAGACTTAGGTTCCCCAAAATGACATGCTTTTTATTCTTCCTCGCGGTATCCAAAATTTTTCATCAGATACTCGCTGTCCCGCCAATCCTTTTTCACCTTCACCCAAAGCTTAAGATTTACCTTAAGCTCCAGCATTTTTTCTATCTCATAGCGGGCGGTGCTCCCGATCTTTTTCAACATATTTCCTTGTTTTCCAATAATTATCCCCTTGTGGGAATCCCGCTCACAGATTATAGTAGCATCTATATGCATAATTTTTCCGCGCTTTTTCATAGAGTCGACGGCCACCGCAATGCCGTGGGGAATCTCCTCATTAAGAGAATGCAGCGCCTTTTCACGGATCAGCTCCGCCACGATCTGACGCTCCGGCTGGTCCGTGACCGTATCCTCGTCATAAAACTGCGGGCCGTACGGAAGATACTTCATGACTACCCTCAGAAGCTCCCCCGTATTTTCCCCGGTTCTTGCCGATACCGGCACGATCTCCATAAAATCATAAAGATCCTTATACGCCGTTATGGAACGCAGGATGTCCTCCTTCTTTACACTGTCCGTCTTATTGATCACCAGGATGACCGGCGTCTTTACCTTCTTAAGCTGTCCGGCGATATGCTGCTCGCCTGCGCCTATATAGGTTGTGGGCTCCACAAGCCACAGCACTACATCCACTTCGTTTAACGTCTTTTCCGCCACATTTACCATATACTCGCCAAGCTTGTTTTTCGCCTTGTGGATCCCCGGCGTATCCAGAAACACAATCTGGCCTTCCTCTGTGGTAAGGACTGTCTGAATACGGTTTCTTGTCGTCTGCGGCTTCTTTGACGTAATCGCGATCTTCTGGCCGATGAGGTGATTCATAAGCGTTGATTTTCCTACATTCGGACGTCCGATGAGCGTCACAAATCCTGATTTAAAATTTTCCAATTCCTTCTACCTCATTAAAATGTTGTCACGGTTTCAAACAGCTCTTTTTCTTCCTCGATCTTATCCTCGCTTCCGATCACACAGAGCTGATCCGCCTTAAGCACTGCCTCGGCTACGCGGTACAGCCCCCGGATATCGTCCTGTGTTGCATCCAGGATCTGATTTCTCTCCTCCCGGAGCATGTCCGCACTCACCTTATTCATATAGAGGTTCATAGAACGCTCTCCCTTCGCTGCCGGCGTAAGGGGCTGATCAACATTGCTCATCGTACCGATAATATATTTCGTCATATCCCGCTCACTTACCGTAAAGTTCTTAAGGTAGTCCACGACTCCCTCGTATATCTCATTGGTGCGTCCGAGATTCGGATCGCGGTAGGATACAAAATAACCGTCCCCGATTCTTGTAAAGCTGCTCATGCATCCGTATGCTCCGCCCTTTACCCGGATATTCTGCCACAGATAATCATAGCTTAAGATCACCTTCAATATCTGAAGCGCTCCGCTATAAGACGCTCCGTTATCAATAAAGTTTCCGGTGCGCGCAACATACTGCACCTTAGAAGCCGTCTTAAAGCCCTCGTTTTTCTTCTCACAGCGGATAATGCACGGAGTCTCCTTCCGCGCCTCCTTAAAAAGCTTATCCTTAAGCCCTTCTACCATCTCCTCCATACCTGCAAGACCGCTTCTTGCCGCCGTGAAGCTGATCATCATGTTATCCGGACGGAAAATGGCACGGGTAAGCGCCGCAAGCTTCTCGGACAATGCATCCCTGCATGCGTCATAATTCTTCAAGAGCTCTGCAACCTTCTCGTAAAAATCAATTCCGCTTGTCATATCCTTAAGCTTTGCAGACGGGGATGCATAGGAAAGCGCCCGGAGCGCCGCCGTCGTATGACCGGACGACTGGAACTTCATAAGAAGCCTTGATTTCAGCATATCAAGAATCTCCCTGATCCTCTTCGTATCCGAAAGCTTCGAGCACGCCAGGATCTCTCCCATCATTTCAAAGGTCTTAGAAAGCTTCGGATAAAGCGCCTTTCCCTTTATCTCGAAGGTTGCCTTAAATTCCTTTTCACGTACCCTGGTCACATTATTATAGAGCTCAAGAGACGTGCCGATTCCGCCTGTGTGCACGTTAATCTCATTAAACAGCTCGCCGTATTCATAATGCTCCGTATCGATAATGCCAAGAACAGACTGAAGTATCCCCACATACGGCAGATCCTCCGCCGCAATACCCGACAGGTCGAACATCACATCCACATAGCCGATCCCGTTTGTCTCAATCTCATGGAACACGGCCGGAACCCCTGAAATACTCATCTCCTCGTTAAAGAACGGTACGATCTCACGGGAAATATCCTCTCTTTTCAGTACGGGAATCTTATTCAGAGCTTCCTCACTTTCAGGCTCCGACTGGTATTCCTCAAGCTGATGTGTTCTGGACACAAGGACTTCTACCTCTTCTTCGCTCAAACCGGCCTTATACTCCTGAAGCTTTGCCTCAAGCTCAGCCTCCATGCGCGCCGTCCGTCCCTTTTCCGGCTTTTTTGAACTTTTCATTCCAGATTGATTTGTTATCCATTTTAATCTCCTCTCTCTTTTCTACCATCATTTCTTTTTCAAATTATATATTCGATACTATATATCATTGAATTTTTCACTGTTTTTGTACAACCTGCTTAAAAAGCGTGCCATCCATGCCGGCCAAAACTTCTTATACATTACAATATCTTCCTGTGTTCTCCCTGTCTCCTTAATTGCATTTGATGTCTCTGAATCCTGATGAATC
>CAQNVT010000171.1 GCA_948844705.1 uncultured Dorea sp. | reverse complement strand
GGTTATTCGCGGACGATGGTGCCTACTTTTTCGCCCAGGATGGCTCGGACGATGTTTTGGGGGTCTTTGAGGGCGAAGAGCAGGACGGGGAAGGGTTAAGTGGGAGGTTCGGAAAATCCTTGCGAGGAACTGTTAGTCTGCGGGCTGGGAGCGTCTCTTACGCGACCTGCCCGCAGGCTTTACAGTTCCCGCAATAGTTGGAGAACCGGGAACGTCCTTCCCCGGAGAGCCCGCTTCCTTCCTGGGCATTTCTATACATCTCCCCTTCTTTGAATACATCCGCCCAAACCCGTCAATACTTATAAAGAAAACTGGTAAGGAAAGGGGTTATGACGTATGTCTTCTAAGAAAAACAAACCAATCAAACTTGAGGAGCTCACAAAGGAGGAGCTGATAAAGTATGAAATTGCGGAGGAGTTAGGTCTTTTGGACAGAGTGCTCGAGGATGGATGGCGTTCGCTTTCTTCTAAGGAAACCGGAAGGATAGGAGGACTTCTTGCGCGGCGGAAAAGAGCGGAAGAGAAAAAGTAACAAAATTATTACAATGTTTACGTAAGTGTGAATATTTAGTGAGAAAGGTTGAAAATACAATATCCTTTTGCTATAATCGAAAAACCGAAACGTAAGTGGCAGGTGGAGTTATGAGCGAAAAGATAAATGTTTTAGATATAGAGATAGATGGGCTTACGGCCAAAGAAGCGATGAAGGATTCCATGGGTTATATGGAATCGGAGCCGATCAGTGTTATAGAGATGGTTACGGTGGACGGCCTGATGCAGATCAAAGAGGTCCAGGATTTAAGAGAGGATGTCAGGCAGTTTGACCTTGTACTGGCCGGGGACAAGACGATATTGGAGGCCGCAGACGTTACAGAGCGCAGGTTTCTGCAGGAGACAGAGAATAAGACATTCCTTAAGATGTTTATCCGCTATCTTCACAAGAATCATAAGAGAGTGTATCTTCTTGTAGAGTCGGGTGAGGAGGGGGAGGAGTTTTACCGGTATCTGCAGCATTCCTACAGCGGGATTCAGATTGTCGGACTTGCGAAGGTGTCGGCCGAGGACCGGGCGGATGAGATGCTTGTAAATGATATTAACGGAGGCGAGGTGGACTGCGTTCTCTCAGCGCTTTCGGTGCCGCTTCAGGAGGAGTTTATTGCGAAAAATAAAGGGGTTTTGAATGCAAGGATATGGCTCGGCCTGGGAAAGAATCTTTTGCCTCTGGGGGGCAGGGAGTCCGGTTTTGGACTGTTCAGTCAATTTGTGGTGAGACATATATTTAAAAAAGAAATTGAGAAGAGAAAAAGTAGAAAATAGAGGAAATCAACAAAAATATACGATTTCCTCTTTCTTTTTTTGTTAAAGTGTATTAAGATAGGATTTGAGAGTATGCCTTTTTGCTAAAAAACAGAAGGTTTTGTTGTGGAAAGTGTATATTGATAGGAGTGGAGGGAGTCAAATATGATATCTAATCAGATACTTCAGAGTACACTGGAAGGGTTGAAGGGGATTACAAGAATTGATTTCTGCATTATGGATACGGACGGTAAGCTGCTGGCGAGTACGGATGCGGAGCAGGAGAATTATGAAGAGGACATAGTGGCGTTTGTAGAGTCACCGGCGGACAGTCAGGTTGTACATGGATATCAGTTTTTTAAGATTTTTGATGAGCATCAGCTGGAGTACGTTCTTCTTGCGAATGGCGGAAGCGATGATGTGTACATGGTGGGAAAGATTGCGGCATTCCAGATTCAGAATCTTCTGATTGCCTATAAAGAGCGGTTTGATAAGGATAATTTCATTAAAAATCTGCTTTTGGATAATCTGCTTCTGGTCGACATTTATAACCGTGCAAAAAAATTACATATTGACACAGAGATCAGACGTGTTATCTTTATTATTGAAACAAAATATGAAAAGGACAGTAATGCTTTGGACAATGTGAGGAATCTTTTGGGAAATAAAGCAAAGGATTTTGTCACTGCGGTGGATGAGAAGAATATTATTGTAGTAAAGGAGCTTGAAGCTACCGACGGACATAAAGAGCTTGAAAAGATCGCGCAGAATTTTTATGACCTGTTAAAAAATAACGGCGAGGAGGACGTGCTGATCGCTTATGGCACTGTTGTCGGCGATATCAAGGAGGTTTCAAAGTCTTATAAGGAGGCGAAGCTTGCGCTTGATGTCGGAAAGATATTCTTCAGTGAGAAAAGTATTATTGCCTACAGTGCACTGGGGATAGGAAGACTGATCTACCAGCTTCCGCTTCCGCTTTGCAAAATGTTTATCCGTGAGGTTTTTGAGGGGAAATCACCGGATGATCTGGACGAGGAGACACTGACTACGATCAATAAGTTTTTTGAGAATAATCTGAATGTGTCGGAGACGTCCAGACAGCTGTATATTCATAGAAACACACTGGTATACCGGCTGGATAAGCTGCAGAAGAGCACAGGTCTCGATCTGCGGGTGTTTGAAGATGCCATTACTTTTAAGATTGCCCTTATGGTAGTGAAGTATATGAAGTACATGGAGACAATGGAGTATTAAGTAATTAGGAGGAAACTATGATTGAATTAAAGGATGTAAAGAAGGAATACTCAAAGGGAGTTGCGGCTCTTAACGGTGTTAATCTTAAGATTAATCAGGGTGAATTTGTATTCGTTGTAGGAGACAGCGGTTCCGGAAAATCGACACTGATTCGTCTGATCATGAAGGAGCTGGATCCCACATCAGGGACGATTGTTGTAAACGGACAGAATCTGAACCGGATGAAGCACAGAAAGATACCGATGTACCGGAGAGGGATCGGAGTTGTATTCCAGGATTTCCGTCTGCTTAAGGACCGTAATATATATGAGAATATTGCTTTTGCACAGCGCGTGACGGAGACATCTTCAAGAGTGATCAAGAAAAAGGTTCCTGCGGCACTGTCTCTTGTAGGACTGGCGCAGAAATATAAATCATTTCCGAAGGAGTTATCGGGAGGCGAGCAGCAGAGAGTTGCTATTGCCAGGGCTATTGTTAATGAGCCTGCGATCCTGCTTGCAGATGAGCCGACGGGTAATCTTGACCCGACAAATTCATGGGAGATCATGAAGCTTTTAGAGGAGGCGAATGACAGGGGGACAACAGTACTGGTTGTAACACATAATCAGGAGATTGTAAACGAGATGAAAAAGCGGGTAATTACGATGAAAAAGGGAGTCATCGTAAGCGACGAGAAAAAAGGTGGGTATAAGCATGAAGATTAGTACATTTGGATATTCAATGAAGCAAGGGGTAAAGAACATAGGAAGAAACAAGATGTTTTCCATAGCATCTATTGCGACTATGGCAGCATGTATCTTCTTGTTCGGGTTGTTTTATTCTATTGTAATTAATTTTAACTATATTGTAGAAAAGGCAGAAGAGGGAGTTGCCATAACCGTATTTTTTGATGATGATGCCACGCAGGCACAGAAGGATAAGATCGGAAAGGATCTTGAGAATGCGGACGGTGTGCTGGAAGTAAACTATGTAAGCGCCGAGGATGCATGGAACAGTTTTCAGGAGGATTATTTCGGAGAGTCCTCAGAGCTTGCGGAAGGTTTTAAGAGCGATAACCCGCTTGCCAATTCCGATAACTATGAGGTCTATATGGCAGATGTAGAGAAGCAGGCTGACGTGGTAGCGTTCGCGGAAGGGCTGGACGGTGTCCGCAAGATAAAAAAGTCGGATATCGTAGCAAAGACGCTGACAAGTGTTAACAGACTGGTGGGATATGTCTCCATAGCTATTATTGTGATTCTTCTTGCGGTATCTGTTTTTCTTATTAGCAATACGGTTACCATGGGTGTGACGGTAAGGCGTGAAGAAATAGCGATTATGAAATACATAGGTGCAAAGGATGGGTTTGTAAGGGCTCCGTTCGTATTTGAAGGACTTCTGATCGGATTTATCGGTGCGTTGATTCCGCTTGTTATGCTTTATTTTATGTATGAGAAAGCCATCCAGTATGTGATGACGAGATTCAGTCTTCTTAACAATATTATAGACTTTCTCCCGGTTACTTCCGTATACAGGACGCTGCTTCCTGTCGGAATCGCGCTGGGAGTCGGAATCGGATTTGTAGGAAGCTTCTTCACAATACGTAAGCATTTACGGGTATAAATAAATGACTGATACCGGAATACATCGGTCCGGGTATAATTTTTAAGGGGGTTACATATGCTACAGTGGAAAAGAATTATCAGCATGGCGCTGGTACTCGTACTCTGTCTGGGGCTTACCTTTCAGGTGAAAGCATCTGATATAGAGGAGGCGCAGGATAAGGCGGAGCAGCTGGAGGAACAGAAAAATGAGACACAGGCAGAAAAGGATTCTTTGACAGAAAAGCTGAATGCGATCATTGGGGAGATGGAAGAGACGCAGAAGAAGCTGTCTGCAAAGGAGCTGGAGATTCAGCAGAAGGAAGAAGAGCTGATCAACGCCAAGGTCGATGAAAATAATCAGTATGAAAGCATGAAAAAGCGCATTAAATATATGTACGAAAACGGTAATACTGAATTTATCGAGATATTATGTGCGTCTAAAAGTATTGGCGAATTCCTGAATAATGCAGAATATATTACATCGATATCTGAATATGACAGGGAACAGCTTACAGCGTTTCAGAAGGTTGTGGCGGAGGTTAAAAGACAGGAAGAGGAATTACAGAACGAGTATACCGAGCTTATGGATCTTCGGGAAAAGCTAAGCGACGATCAGGCATCTGTGGAGCAGCTTCTGGCAGACGCGAATATGAAGCTTGAGGATCTGGAAAAACAGATCGGAGATAATGCGGCGCTTTTAGAAAAGCTGAAAAAGGAAGCAGAGGAAGCAGCGGCAAGGAAAAAGGCGGCGGAGGAAGCGGCAGCGGCTCAGGCAGCACAGTCAGGCGGCGGCAGTACCGTGGAGATCAGCGGATCGCCGGGGCCTTCTGTAGTCAGCGGAGGCGGACAGTTTACCAATCCATGTCCGGGCGCTTCTTATATCAGCAGTGAGTTTGGAGAATATAGAAGCCCGAGTGATCCTGCGCATAAGGGAATGGATTTTGCGGCTAATACGGGCGTGCCTACTTATGCTGCGGCGGACGGTACGGTGCTCTATGCATTCTACAGTGACAGCGCAGGAAACTGGGTAGTAATCAATCATGGAAACGGCCTTGTTACAAAATACATGCATCATTCGGCAATTTATGTGAGTGAGGGCCAGTTTGTAACGAAGGGACAGCAGATCGGCGCCGTAGGTTCAACCGGATGGTCCAGCGGTCCGCATCTTCATTTCCAGGTGGAGGTAAACGGTGTGGCGGTTAATCCGAGAAATTATCTGTAAGGAGAGCAAAAATGAAATTTTTTAAAGGGGCGCTTTGCGGCGCCCTTGCTACGTTGCTGGCAGTAGGGCTTATGTCCTGCGGCCTTGGATTTGGCGGAAGCAGGGGAAGCTCGCAGGCAATCAGCAGTGAAACGGAAAAGAAGCTTAAGATGCTTGAGCAGCTGGTGGATGAAATATATCTGGGAGAGATTAACGAGGAGGATCTGCAGTCAGGAATCTATGAAGGTTATATAAGCGGTCTGGGCGATCCGTATTCTGTATATTATGATGAGGAAGCCACGAAGAGCTTTATGGAAGCTACATCAGGAGAGTATGACGGAATCGGCGCCGTGATGACACAGAGCAGGGATACGGGGATTATTACGATCTCACAGGTTTATAAGAATTCTCCGTCAGAAAAGGCAGGGCTTAAGGCAGAGGACGTCCTCTATAAGGTTGAGGGAAAAGAGGTTACCGGGAGAGACTTAAGCGAGGTTGTGGGAGATATCAGAGGAGAGCGGGGAACAGAGGTAGAATTAACCGTTCTCCGGGGAAGCAGGAATGAGGAGGTTACGGTAACGGCGGTCCGGGAAACTATCGAATATCCGACGGTAGAGTCCCGGATGCTGGAGGATGACCTGGGATATCTCAGAATCCTTGAGTTTGATGACGTGACCTACGACCAGTATATGACAGCCTTTAAAGAGCTTGAGAACAGCGGAATGAAGGGCCTGATCGTAGATCTGCGCAATAATCCGGGCGGAGGTCTGGGAACCGTCTGCGATATTCTGGATGAGATACTTCCGGAAGGACTTATCGTATATATGGAGGATAAAAACGGGGAGAGACAGGAGAAATCCTCAGATGAGGCGCACAAGCTTGAGATTCCCATGACGGTGCTTGTAAATGGGAACAGTGCCAGCGCCTCGGAAATATTTGCGGGAGCGATTCAGGATTACGGTCTCGGGGAGATCGTGGGTACACAGACCTATGGAAAAGGTGTGGTACAGCAGATTTTTGATCTGAAGGACGGCACCTGCGTGAAGCTTACGATTTCGGAATATTTTACGCCGAAGGGAAGAAGCATAAACGGAAAAGGTATTACCCCGGATGTGGAGATCGATTATGAGGCGGATGAGGAGAATCCGGAGAAGGATAATCAGCTTGAAAAGGCCTGTGAGGTATTATCGGAGGAGATTGAAAGATAGGAAGCTTTCGGGCGGAAAGGAAGGTAACAATGTCGATATTGATAAAGAACGGTCATGTCGTGGATCCGCTGACCGGAAGAGACGGAAAATGTGATGTGTTTATTAAGGACGGCCGTATTAAGAAAGTGGCGGAGGATATTGCGGAGCCGGCAGACAGGGTGCTTGATGCGGACGGATGCTATGTAATGCCGGGATTTATAGACCTGCATGTGCATTTCCGTGATCCGGGGCTTGAATATAAGGAAACATTAGAAACCGGAGGGAGGGCGGCCGTAAAAGGCGGAGTGACAACGGTATGTGCCATGCCGAATACAAAACCGGTCATTGACACCGCGGAAAAGGTGGCGGAGGTGCACAGAAGGCAGAAGGAAGAATCTCTTACCAATGTGATTCAGCTCGGTGCCGTGACAATAGGGCAAAAGGGAGAAGAACTTGCAGATATAAAGGGCATGGCAAAGGAAGGCTGCCATGCAATCAGCGAGGACGGAAAGTCGGTTATGAATGCATCCCTCTACAGAAAGGGCATGAAGCTTGCAAAGGAGTGCGGCATTTCGGTATTTGCCCACTGTGAGGATATTACGATGGTGGAAGGCGGCGTCATGAATGCAGATGGCAACGCGGAGCGCCTCGGACTTCCGGGAATTACGAATTCCGTAGAGGATGTGATCGCGGCAAGAGATATCCTGCTTGCGAAGGAAACCGGCGTAAGCCTGCATCTGTGCCATTGCTCGACGGCAGACAGCGTAGAGATGGTAAAGCATGCAAAGGAGGCAGGGCTTCCGGTGACGGCTGAGGTATGTCCCCATCATTTTATATTGACTTCAGACGATATTCCCTGCGACGACGGAAATTACAAGATGAATCCGCCTCTTCGCGGGAAAGAGGATGTAGAAGCCTTGAGGCAGGGCTTAAAAGATGGTATTATGGATGTGATCGCGACAGACCATGCCCCTCATTCCGAAGAAGAAAAAAACAAATCCATGGCAAAGGCCGCGTTTGGAATCGTCGGTATCGAGACATCGGCCGCACTGACTTATACGGCGCTTGTAAAGACCGGGATCCTGAGTATTATGGACATGGCAGAGAAGATGAGCAGCAATCCGGCAAAAATACTTGGCCTTGCTGATAAGGGTTCCGTGTCTGAGGGAAAGATTGCGGACCTTGTGATATTTGATCCCGGAAAAGAGTATCGGATCGATAAAAATGCATTTGCATCAAAAGGAAGAAACACACCCTTCGACGGGTTCGAGGTGACAGGGGAGGTTGTGTATACGCTGGTTGCGGGAAAGATTGTATATGGAGGAAAAGAGAGATGATTAACCGGTTAGTAGAAAATATTAAAAGGACGGGAGCGCCGATTGTTGTGGGCTTAGACCCTATGCTGGACTATATTCCGGAGCATGTGAAGGAAAACGCTTTTGAGGAATTCGGCGAGACTCTGGAGGGAGCGGCAGAGGCAGTATGGCAGTTTAATAAGGAGATCGTGGATAAGACCTGTGATCTGATTCCGGCTGTGAAGCCGCAGATCGCCATGTATGAGCAGTTCGGTCTTCCGGGGCTTGCGGTATTTAAGAGAACCGTGGAGTATTGTCAGGAAAAAGGGCTGGTCGTGATCGGTGATATCAAGCGGGGAGACATCGGCTCTACGTCCGCAGCCTATGCTGCGGGCCATATCGGAAAAGTGCAGGTGGGAAGTAAATCTTATATACCCTTTGGGGAGGATTTTATAACGGTAAATCCGTATCTTGGCTCGGATGGTGTGAATCCGTTTCTTAAGGTTTGCAGGGAAGAGAAAAAGGGTATGTTTATTCTCGTAAAAACATCCAATCCTTCAAGCGGGGAATTCCAGGATCAGTTGATCGACGGAAGGCCGCTTTATGAGCTGGTAGGAGAAAAGGTTGACGCATGGGGCAGGGAAGCGATGGGCGATACATACAGCTATGTAGGCGCGGTCGTGGGTGCAACCTATCCGGAGATGGGGAAGGTACTTCGCAGGATCATGCCGAAGGCATATATCCTTGTGCCGGGCTACGGCGCCCAGGGTGGAAAAGGAAAGGATCTGGTACATTTCTTTAACGAGGACGGACTTGGCGCCATTGTGAATTCTTCCAGAGGAATTATCGCGGCGTACAAGCAGGAAAAGTATGCAGATTTCGGTGCGGAGCATTTCGGAGATGCATCCAGGGCGGCAGTCAGGGACATGGTTTCGGATATTAAAGGCGCGCTGGAAAATAGATAGAGGATATTACTGCTAACAAGGCGGACAGTAACAGGAGGAGAAATGGCAGATAACAGCAGAAAAAAAGAGACGGCGGCAGTTTATTCACAAGAACAGCTGGCAGAGGGCATTTTCAGTATGTGGATTGAGACAGAGGCTGCAGGGGAAGCAGTGCCGGGACAGTTTATATCTATGTACACAAATGACGAAAGCAAGCTTCTTCCGCGTCCCATCAGTATTTGTGAGATTGATAAGGAAAATAACAGGCTGCGTGTTGTATACCGGGTAACCGGGAAAAGGACCGGGACAGAGCAGTTTTCAAAGATGAAGGCGGGAGACAGTATTTCTATTATCGGTCCGTTAGGAAACGGCTTTCCACTTCAAAAAGCAGAGGGAAAGCGTGTGTTTCTCATGGGAGGAGGAATCGGCGTGCCTCCGGTTTTAGAGCTGGCAAAGCAGATGAAATGCGAAAAAAAGCAGATTATTGCCGGATACCGCGATGCACATACTTTTTTAAGAAAAGAATTCGAGGAGAACGGCGAGGTTTATATTTCGACGGAAGACGGAAGCACGGGCACAAAGGGTAACGTTATGGATGCGGTGCGTGAAAATTCTCTTAAGGCAGATATTATCTATGCCTGCGGTCCGGCTCCTATGCTGCGTGCGATAAAAAAATATGCAGAAGAAAATAATATTGAATGCTATATTTCCCTGGAGGAACGGATGGCCTGCGGAATCGGAGCCTGCCTTGGCTGCGTCTGCCGGTCAACAGAAAAGGATGCCCACAGCAATGTGCATAATAAACGGATCTGCAAGGACGGCCCGGTATTCCTATCTACGGAGGTGGAAATCTGATGAGTGTGGATATGCGAGTAAATATAGCCGGAGTAGAATGGAAGAATCCGGTGACAGTGGCATCAGGAACCTTTGGCTCCGGTGCTGAGTTTTCAGAATTTATGGATTTAAACAGATTGGGTGCAGTAACAACAAAAGGGGTTGCTAATGTCCCATGGGCCGGGAATCCTACACCCCGGGTGGCAGAGACTTACGGCGGCATGATGAATGCGGTGGGTCTTCAGAATCCGGGAATCGAGTTGTTCTGCAGACGTGATATTCCCTTTTTAAAGCAGTATGATACGAAAATCATCGTAAATGTCTGCGGAAAATCAGAGAAGGATTACTGTGAGGTCGTAGAACGGCTTTCCGAAGAGCCGGTGGATATGCTGGAAATCAATATATCCTGCCCCAATGTAAAGGAGGGCGGCATTGCCTTCGGCCAGGACCAAAGAGCAGCCGAGTCAATTACAAAAGCTGTAAAAAAATATGCAAAACAGCCGGTCATTATGAAGCTAAGTCCCAATGTCACATGTATTCCCGATATGGCAAAAGCCGTGGAGGCCGGCGGTGCAGACGCAGTATCCCTCATCAATACGCTGACGGGGATGAAGATAGACATCCACAGAAGGGCTTTTGTGCTTGCAAATAAAACCGGCGGCGTATCAGGACCGTCTATCCATCCCATTGCTGTGCGTATGGTTTACGAGGCGGCTCATGCAGTAAAGATTCCGGTTATTGGTATGGGCGGTATCTCCTCTGCGGAGGATGCTATTGAAATGCTGCTTGCCGGAGCGGAGGCTGTATCCGTAGGAACGGCTAACTTTTATAATCCGAAGGTTACGATGGAGATTATAGACGGAATCAGGGAATATATGGAAGAATATGGATTTGAAAGAGTTGCGGATATTAAATTGGGGACGTAGTAAAATTAATTTTACTACGTCCCAGATTGAAAATACCCCGTCCCCGATATTCTAATTATACCTCTCATCAATCACTCGCTTTGATTTTTTCTCGCTTCTCGGCAGCAGTCCAAGCTCTACGACCTTTACAAGCGGCGTAAATCCGATACGGCTTTTCACAGTTCCGGCAATGCGTTTCGCGAGGTCAAGGAAATCTACACTTCCGTTTGTTTCTACATAGAGCCGCATAGTATCCCTGCCGTCCAGGTGGGAGATGCGGATCTGATATTCGCTGGACACCTCCGGGAAATCGCGGAGTACTTCTTCGATCTGGCTTGGAAATACGTTGACACCCTTGATCTTTATCATGTCGTCTGTTCTTCCCATAATCATATCCAGACGTGGGAATTTGCTTCCGCATGGGCATTCTCCGGGGATAATGCGTGAGAGATCGTGGGTGCGGTAACGAATGAGCGGCGCACCTTCCTTTACCAGGGTTGTGATAACGATCTCACCCAGCTCTCCGTCAGGAACCGGCTTTAAGGTTACCGGGTCAATGATTTCTATATAGAGGTAATCATCCCAGTAATGCATGCCGGTATCGTATTTACAGTTGATGCCGATGCCCGGCCCATAGATTTCTGTCAATCCGTAAATGTCATAAAGTTCGATGCCCAGCTCATTTTTAATGCGCTGGCGCATCTTTTCACCCCAGCGTTCTGAGCCGATGACACCCTTTTTCAAATGAATCTTATCCCTGATGTCCCGTTTTTCAATCTCCTCTGCAAGAAGCAGCGCATAGGAAGAGGTGGCACAGATTACGGTGCTTTTCATATCCATCATCATCTGAAGCTGCTTGTCGGTATTTCCGGGACCCATAGGAATCACCATGGCGCCCAGCTTTTCTGCACCGTTCTGAAAACCGATGCCTGCCGTCCACAGGCCATAGCCCGGCGTAATCTGGATGCGGTCCATTTTTGTGATACCTGCCGTCTCATAGCAGCGGGCAAACATAACCGCCCAGTCATCCACGTCCTTTGCAGTATAAGGAATGATGACCGGAAGCCCGGTTGTCCCCGAGGAGGAATGTATTCTTACAATGTCCTCCTCCGGCGCGGTCATAAGTCCGAGGGGATATGCCTCCCGCAAATCATTTTTTTCAGAAAAGGGGAGAGTTTCGAAATCCTCCGGTGTCCGAATCCCGGAGATACCGGCATCCTCTAATTTTTTTCCATAGAAGCTTCCCGCCTGCCGGAGAGCCTGAATCTGTTTGTTGACCTGACTGATCTGTAAATCTGATATCTGCATATTATTTTTATTTTATCCTTTCTATTATATATAGTATATTCTATGACACTGCACATGTTCCGTGCCTTATGCCTTCGTAATCTTTATATGTCCTGATATGTATATTCCAGCGCCCGGAAATTCATTTCATGAAATTTTTCGGGGATTCGTTCCTTTATCACCTCTTTTATTTCTTCCGCTGAAAGTCCCAGAGCGCCGCTGTGGATGGCGGCCCCAAGCAGAAGAATATTCAGAACCTTTGGCGAACCAAGTTCCCGGCAGGCTTTCTCTGTGTCAACCACGAGAAGCCGTGCGACCTTTTCCTGCAAATATGCGATCATGTCGCTGCTTTTGTAAGAGGCCCCGGAAAGTGTCGCGGTTACTGGCATGATGCCGCGGCTGCTTACGATTACCTGACCGCCCTTTTTCAGATATGGGAGCATCCTTACGGCCTCTCCCGGTTCGAAGCCAAGAATTACATCTGCAGTTCCCTCTGCGATCATGGGAGAATACAGTCCTTCGCCGATTCGGATATGGCTGAATACGCTTCCGCCTCTCTGTGCCATTCCGATGGTTTCTGCACTCATGACCGGAAGATTTTTTTTCATGGCGGCCGCAGCGATCAATTTGGAGGCAAGGACGGTACCCTGTCCTCCGACACCGCATAATATAATGTTTTTATTCATTATGCTCACCTCCTG
>CAQNVT010000170.1 GCA_948844705.1 uncultured Dorea sp. | reverse complement strand
GTTATCCTCGATAATTTCTTTTATTGAACCTACAGTAGTTTCTTCGCTTACCGTAAGCGCAATATCTCTGACTACCGCCGGAAGAATATCTTCATACCAACCTTCTTATACTGCTCAACCGTATGCTCCTTCGACGGAGTATCCACCTTTCCGATCTTTACTTTCTTGAAGATCGGCGGCAGACACATGATAATAACAAGTACGCCGGAAACCTTTGCCGGAAGCCATGTACCAAATGCACACACAACTCCAAAGGAACTCCAGAACAGGGCCGTTCCATATCTGGACGGATTCTCCTTATCCAGAAGATTCTTAATTCCGGCATAGATTGCAATAAGACCGATGAGCACCCATACCATATTTAAAAGATTCGCACCAAGTGTTTCTCCTACCTGTATAAATTTCAAATTAGCCATGTTCTATGCCCCCTTCTTATCGCCGTAATATTTCTTCGTAAGCCTGTTGTCAGTAATAAGCGTCACTGCACAGCCGACAATAAGCGCAAATATAGCAACCGGTATCTCTGCCGCCGCAAGCTCAATAAGCTCCACCTCATAGCCGAGAGACGCCAGTGTACCCTGTACCAGAATACCGCCGGATCCGCCTACAAAAAGAACCTGCCAGAAAAACCATGTAACGTTTTCCATCGCGGACGCCATACCCTTAATGTCCTCCACATGCTCCTCTGTTGCCTCATGTCCCTGCGCCTTTACGGCTGCCTCAGCCATAGGAAGCACAACCGGACGCACAAATCCTGCAACACCGCCGAAGCCTACGTTAAACGCCCCAAAAATACCTCTCATGATACCGTATGCGGCAACGACCTTGCCTGCAGTGGCTCCCTTTACCTTCTTAATCAGATCCGTAGCCGCCTCTCTGAGACCGTTTCTCTCCAGGACACCTGTGATCAGAAGAATCATAATAAAAATCGCCATACTTCTGTTTGCCACAAAGTTTACTCCGATTGTCTCCAGAAGACCTCCGATTCCAAGGCCGCCTACCAGTCCTGTCGTGATAAGCGCCAGAAAAATAATAAGAATTGAATCCAGCTTCAGTGCAAACCCGACAATTACAATCAGAACACCAAGTAATTTAATAAGTTCCATTTTCTCTCCTCCTTCGAGTAAAATAATTTAAGTATTTATCTTTCTTCCGAATTTCCTGCGGTCATTGGCCTTAACCGCTGATATTCGGCAAAGATCTGTCCGTCACGGCACTTAAGCTCACACGCATGCGCATGCTCTGCCTCCATGAGCATCTGAATGGTCGCCTCGTCGTGGGCAACATGCGCTCTCGCACACAGATTCAGATATTCGCCCTGTGCCGTCTCATCCGCCACCTCGCTCGTATATGCCACTGTCGTGATCCACGGGAAACGGATGGATGGATACCGGTGATTCTCATCAAAAGCAAATGGTATCCAGTAATTGATCATATTTTTATAGTAATCCGCGGGGAAAAGCTTCGGCATCCATGCATGAGCATACTTTTCAAACTGTGCGCTCCACTCCTTGTTCCACGCCGTCATTTCCTCATCCTCTGCAATCTTATCGGCGATCACATCTTCCATTTTCTTATTGAGAGGGAAATTTTCCTTATACTCCGGATCCGTCACATACCAGAAATACCCGTAAAGCAATGATCTCGGAAGCCAGAATCCCTTATATGACGGCGAGGTATAGCCGGAGAACTGCTGCTCCCATTCATGGCTCGGAACACCGTGATTATCCGTGATGATATCCGGTATATATTTTTCAAACAGTCTGGTAAGCCCCATTGCCTCTTTATGTATCGTATCCTGCCTGAAATGGTCATGATAAAACTCTTTTCCTATCGCATTAAATCTTGCCACATGGAATTTCCAGTAAGGATGCTCCTTCTGAAGCTCATAATGAAGAGCCGCACCGTCCACATTTTCCATCGGAACAATCACCAGGTTGAGTTTTTCCGGAAGCTCCCTGTAAATATCCTCTGTCAGAAGTTTTTTAAGAAGAATAAATGCCGCATTCGTACTGGACACCTCATTGGCATGATGCCTCGCATTGATAATCTCGCTGGGGCATCGGCTTAAACGCTTCGTCATGGAAAGATACCCTTTATACCGCGGCGCCGCCCAGATACCGTAAAGCGCCCGCCCTTGATAGGACCATGAAGTACGGAAAATCTTTATTCCCTCCACACTCCTCAGCTGCTCTATGATATCCAGATAAGTCTCATAACCGATCAGCTCCTTCTCATGCAGATCGATCTCCGCAATATTCTTTCCCTGAACCGGAGCCTTCGGAGGAACAAGCGCTTCATACAGGCTTCCTTCCTCTCCGGCAAAATGTATCTCATAGCAGGTATCTATCTCCCTGCTCCCGAAAAGGAGCCCTTCCGAAAAGAGCTTCGCATAGGCTTCTACCACCTCTTCCTTTACGCCTTTTACCGGAATTTCTATGATCAGCTTCCCATTTCTTGCATAAATTCTGGAAATCTTAAGAGAAACCTCTTCTCTTTTCCTCTCTCTCAGAACCTCCTCTCCGTCACACAGAATACAGGCTGCCTCCTTCTGTCTCTCATACAGAGTCACCTTAAACACCGGCGCGCCCTCTCTTACATGAATCTTCGGAAGGATCAGGCCCGGCGCATCGAAAATCTCATCGGCCTTCCGGATTCCGTAATTTTTAAAATAATCGCTTCCTACAAAATACATGTCCTCATGAAGCGCGTCCATGGAAGAAATCAGATCTTCCCTGCTTCCCGTGCGATCAACTCCGCCACAGTCCCGGACAGCCCGTCAAAATCAAGACTGATATATCCCATCAGACTCTCAGCCGCCGAGGTCTGTGTCCAGTAAGAATCAAAATCATCATTACGGACAGCCTCCATAACTGAGTTTGGGTTATATACAGAGCCCACATCCCGGAATGTGTAGCCGTCATACCACCTTTTCATCCTTCATATTCTCATCCGGAATCATGGTGTAAGCCTTGTTATCCGCACCCTTCAAACGGATAGCGGCGGTTTTTCCGTCCACTACAGGAAAAGGAGAATAAGATGGTCTTTCCATATTTTCGACATACTCTCCTTCGTAACTGGTCCATTTGTCATCCGCCACATCATAGCGGTAAATGCTTTTGAAATTATTGTCGGTGTCAGCAAAAAGCATAGCGCCGTTCTTATGACTGATAAAATAAGGCCTCTGGCCGATCTCTTCCGGCACAGTAAAAGTTTTGACCTCGCCTTTGGCATCCGCATAGGCAAACTCGCCCTTGTGGGTGTTGTTGCTGCCCTCCTGTGAGGATCCCCGGAACATAAACACGCCGTCCTTTGCTGCATTCTTCTTAGCCATTCTACAAATCCTCCTATGATTTTTTATTTCGCCGCTTTCCGCAGGCTCACGCTAGTCTTCTCAAACACCTTCACTAACCCGTCCAGCCATTCCGGCAGCACGTCCCCATTCTCCTCGATCTGCTCCTTCACAAAGGCGGAAAGGCTGTTGGCGTTCACTGTCTCATACACAAGGTCGCCAAAGCCCTCGCCCCGCAGGGCGGCGAATAATTCCTCCTTGCGTCCCGCCATAGCAGAAGCTCGGGTCTTGCTGGTCAGGCAGAACATCATCCCCGCACGGGTAAAGTTCTGCGTCTCCGTTTCCATGGGGAGAGCCTTCAGCTTCCGGGCCATCTCCTCCGTGAGATAATTGTAATGTACATCCAGCTTCCTGATATTGGGATAATCGGGAAGTTTTTTCAGGAGAAGTTCCCCGCCTTTGTCTGTCAGCGTGCCGTTGGACAAATCCAGAGTATGGATTTGCTTCATGTAGCTGCTGTCCAGAACAGCCTGTACCAGCTCATCCTGTATCTCACTGTCCACAATGCCCAGATATTCAAGTTTGGGGAAATCTGTGTTTTCGAGGAAGGCTTTAATGGTGTCAGCATTTCCGTCAAATCCATAGTCCTCAATGCCGATTTCGACTTTATCTTTTAACCAAGGTTGATTAAAAAAATTGACCATG
>CAQNVT010000169.1 GCA_948844705.1 uncultured Dorea sp. | reverse complement strand
TGTAGAAGTGTACAAATGTCAGGGATGTTTTCTTATGTATTCCTCCTCTCTATCATACAGGTGCAAAGATGCACTGGTTCGGGAGTCTCTTGTCAGGAGGCAAAGCGGTTCTTCTTAAAGGGACGAATCCGGAATTTATTCTGCGTGCAGTGTCTGAGGAGAAGTGTACGATTGTATGGCTTCTCGTGCCATGGGCTCAGGATCTTCTTCTGGCACTTGACAGCGGAAAGATTAACCTGGAAATGTACCAGCTTGATCAGTGGCGTCTGATGCATATAGGTGCGCAGCCAGTGCCGCAGAGCCTCATCAGGCATTGGAAGGATTATTTTCCGGATCATCAGTATGATACGAATTACGGGCTCAGTGAATCTATCGGGCCCGGCTGTGTACATCTTGGGGTGGAGAATATTCATAAGGTGGGGGCCATCGGAAAGGCCGGTTATGGTTGGGAGACAAAGATTATTGACGAGCAGGGAAATCCGGTTAAGCAAGGTGAGACGGGTGAACTTGCGGTTAAAGGCCCCGGTGTTATGGTATGCTATTATAATGATCCGAAGGCGACGGAAGAGGTGCTGCATGACGGCTGGCTTTATACCGGTGATATGGCGATGGAGGATGAGGACGGATTTATTTTCCTTGTAGACCGTAAGAAGGATGTTATTATAAGCGGCGGCGAGAATATTTATCCGGTGCAGATAGAGGATTTCCTGCGTACGAATGATTCAATTTTGGATGTGGCTGTGATCGGACTTCCGGATCAGCGTCTTGGTGAGATATCGGCAGCGATTATTTCACTAAAGCCGGGAATGATATGCACGGAGGAGGATATTAATGAATTCTGTAGAAAGCTTCCGAGATATAAGCGTCCGAGGAAGATTATATTTGCAGATGTTCCGCGCAATGCAACCGGGAAGATCGAAAAGCCAAGGCTTCGGGAAATGTATGGTGCGGCCCATCTGGTAGATGCACAGAATCGCGGATAAGAATAAACAGGGACAGGGTATTTTCAATCTGGGACGTAGTAAAATTCATCGAAGGCGTGCTTTGCAAATTTTACTACGTCCCAGATTATTGATTTTAGAAGAAAATAGATTTTTTTTCGTATTTTGCTTCGTATGTGGCCTGTATGGACAGCTTCTGAAACTGTTTCATATCTACAGAGCTTACCATAACGGAGGTATGAACTTGACACCCCTTAAGCTTCGGGAGCTGATCAAGGGCTTTTTGTGCGTCCGGATCGGAAGCGGCGCTTACAGAGAGAGCGATCAGTACTTCGTCTGTATGAAGCCTTGGATTTTTGCTGCCCAGATATTGTGTTTTAAGCTTCTGAATGGGTTCGATCGCTTCCGGTGAAATTACATGTTGTTCATGATCGATCTGTGCAAGCTCTTTCAAAGTGTTAAGAAGAAGTGCGGCGGATGCACCTAAAAGCGGAGAGGTTTTCCCGGTGATAATGCGCCCGTCATGAAGCTCTAAGGCAGCGGCAGGACCGCCGGATTCTTTCTCACGCTTTAGTGCGGCGTCTACGACAGGGCGGTCATGGATTGTAATGCCGGCCTGATTCATAAGCATTTCCAGTTTATATACCTCCTCGTCCGCACATTCTCCCATCAGGAGACGTCTGAGAGATGTGTAATATCGTCTGATGATTTCCTGCTTTGAAGCCTCTTTACAGATTTCATCGTCACAAATGCAGTTTCCTGCCATATTTACACCCATATCAGTAGGAGATTTATACGGACTCCTGCCATAAATGCGTTCAAAGATGGCATTCAGTACCGGGAAGATCTCTACATCCCTGTTATAATTGACAGTCGTTTCTCCATAGGCCTCCAGATGAAAGGGATCGATCATATTTACATCATTTAAGTCTGCCGTGGCGGCCTCATAGGCAAGATTTACAGGATGCTTAAGAGGAATATTCCATATAGGAAATGTCTCGAACTTGGCATAGCCTGCATGAATTCCTCTTTTGTGCTCATGATAAAGCTGAGAAAGGCACACAGCCATCTTTCCGCTTCCCGGTCCCGGCGCGGTGACAACGACAAGAGGCCGGGAGGTTTTAATATAATCATTTTTTCCGTAGCCGTCATCGCTTACGATCGTCGGGATATTAGACGGATAGCCGGGGATCGGGTAATGACGGTATACTTTAACTTTCATTTTTTCGAGACGTTTTTTGAAAAGCCTTGCGCTTTCCTGTCCGCTGTATTTGGTGATGACTACGCTGCCGACAAAAAGCTCCTGCTCCTTGTATATATCGATAAGCCGCAGAACATCAGAATCATAGGTGATACCCAGATCGCCGCGGATTTTATTCCGTTCAATATCCTCAGCGCTGATAACAATGACTATTTCTGCCTGATCTTTAAGCTGCTTCAGCATCCGGAGCTTGCTGTCAGGCTGAAATCCCGGAAGAACGCGGGAGGCATGATAATCGTCAAAAAGCTTTCCTCCGAATTCCAGGTATAATTTGTTGTCAAAATGGCTGATACGCTCCTTTATGTGTGAAGACTGCATCTTTAGATATTTGTCATTATCAAAACCAATTTTCATAAAAAAATCCCCTTTATGTATTTTAAAATTCCTCTTTTTGCAACCCGGTCGGGTATGAAAAAACATATTTCAAGTATACTACAAAATATAGGAAGTTTACAATCTTTTCACAATGTTTTTATTGATTTCTAAGTAGGCTGTCCGTATAATAGAAGAGTGATACAGGAGGAGAAAAATGGACAACCAGAATAGAAATAATAAGGACCCTAATAAAAATAATAAACAAGGGTTCTCTTTTGTGATTATTGTTACATTACTTACAGCAATCATGGTATTTGCGCTATATCAGTTCCAGAGTTATGGAAATGAAGAGAAAGAGATCACCTATAATGAATTCCTTAAAATGGTTGAGGAACGCAAGGTTGACTCCGTAGAGGTCAGAAGTGACCGTATTGTCATTACGGCAAAAAAGGAAAAGGGTGAGCGGGTTGCCAAAGAGTATTACACCGGAGTGATCCGTGACGATACATTGTCAAATAAGCTCTATAAGGCAGGAGTGGAATATAAGCAGCAGGTTCCTGATACATCCTCAATGATTGCGATGCAGATTATTTCCTACTTTCTTCCGGTAGTTCTTCTTGTAGGAATGCTTGTATGGATGACCAGAAGAATGTCAAAGGGCGGAGGCATTATGGGTGTCGGAAAGAGTAATGCCAAGATGTACGTGGAGAAGCAGACGGGTGTGACCTTCAAGGATGTTGCCGGTCAGGATGAAGCCAAGGAGTCTCTGCAGGAGGTGGTGGATTTCCTGCATAATCCGGGGAAATATACGAGTGTCGGGGCGAAGCTCCCCAAGGGCGCGCTTCTTGTAGGACCGCCGGGAACAGGTAAGACGCTTCTTGCGAAGGCGGTAGCCGGGGAGGCGAAGGTTCCGTTCTTTTCACTTTCGGGCTCGGCGTTTGTAGAGATGTATGTAGGTGTCGGAGCATCGAGAGTCCGTGATCTGTTTAAGCAGGCACAGCAGATGGCGCCGTGTATTATATTTATTGATGAGATCGATGCGATCGGCAAGAGCCGTGACAACCAGCTTGGAAGCAATGACGAGAGAGAGCAGACGCTGAATCAGCTTCTGGCGGAGATGGACGGCTTCGAGAGCAATAAGGGACTCGTGCTTCTGGCGGCCACGAACCGTCCGGAGATACTTGATCCGGCGCTTTTAAGGCCGGGACGCTTTGACCGGAGGATCATTGTGGAAAAACCGGATCTCAAGGGGCGTGTGGATGTATTAAAGGTACATTCAAAGGATGTGAAAATGGACGAGACGGTAGATCTGGATGCGATCGCTCTTGCAACCTCGGGGGCGGTGGGCTCGGATCTTGCAAATATGATCAATGAGGCGGCCATTAATGCGGTTAAAAACGGAAGAAATGCCGTTTCTCAGAGTGATCTTTTTGAAGCCGTCGAGGTAGTGCTTGTCGGAAAAGAGAAAAAAGACCGTATTATGAGCCAGGAGGAGCGGCGGATCGTATCCTATCATGAAGTGGGCCACGCGCTTGTCAGTGCTCTTCAAAAGGATGCGGAGCCTGTGCAGAAAATTACGATTGTTCCCCGTACGATGGGAGCATTGGGCTATGTAATGCAGACGCCGGAGGAGGAAAAGTTTTTAAATACGAAGAAGGAGCTCGAGGCGATGCTTGTAGGGGCGCTTGCAGGACGTGCGGCCGAGGAGATCGTATTTGAGACGGTGACCACCGGAGCCTCCAATGATATCGAGAAGGCGACGAAGATTGCGAGAGCGATGATTACGCAGTATGGCATGAGTGAGAAATTCGGTCTGGTCGGTCTGGAATCTATACAAAATAAGTATCTGGACGGAAGGCCGGTAAGCAACTGCGGGCAGGCTACGGCATCGGAGATTGATAAAGAGGTCATGAGGATGTTAAAGGATGCTTATGAGGAGGCGAAAACGCTTTTGTCAGAGCACAGACCGTCGTTGGATAAGATTGCGGATTTTCTGATAGAAAAAGAGACGATTACCGGAAAAGAATTTATGGAAATTTTTCATGAGGTGGAAGGAATCGATCCCGGACAGAAGAAGGAGACAGAGGAAAGGATCGCCATGTCACCGATAGAGTAAAAAATCAGGCGGTGTTTCGCGCGGGCCGGGATTAGGGCCCGAACGGGACGCCGCCTGTTTAGGGAGGACAGGATGTTTGACATACAGGAGGAGCTGAAAAAGCTGCC
>CAQNVT010000168.1 GCA_948844705.1 uncultured Dorea sp. | reverse complement strand
GGCATGTGAGAATGACTTTACTCAAATCATCGGACCATTGATGATCGTAGGCAAAAGAGAGCGCTTCTGCGCCGGTTCCCTGTAAAATGTCTTCTACCTCTCCGGTATCCAGGTGATAGAGCAGGGGATACTGTGCGTAATCTCGCTGTTTTCCCTGCGACAGATAGAGCAGCGCCTTGGACAGCTCCGTCTTTCCGACGCCGGTAGGCCCGAGAAACAGAAATGAGCCGATCGGACGTCCGGGGTCCTTAAGGCCAACCCTTCCTCTTCTTACCGCCTTTGCCACCGCAGTAACGGCCTCCTCCTGTCCGATCACACGCTTATGAAGCGTCTGCTCCAGCTTCTGAAGCCTTACTCCTTCTGACTCCTGAAGCCTTCTTACCGGTATCTTCGTCCATTCGGACACCACATCGGCAATATCATCCTCCGTTACACATATATGCTTTTTCGCATCTCTGGCCTGGATACTCTTTCTCTGGCGCAGAAGTCTTTTCTCGGCTTCTGCCTTTTCCTTTTTCAGCATTCCTGCTTCTGCCATATCACCCCGGCAGATCGCTTCCTCCATCTCTCCTTCAAGAACTGCAACCATTCCCTCCAGCTCATACAGCTTCTCCGGAACCTTGAAACCTTTAAGTGAGACCTTGGAACATGCTTCATCCAGCACATCGATCGCCTTGTCCGGGAGAAAACGGTCGCTGATATACCGGTCAGACAGATTAACCGCAGCTGCCAGAGCCTCCTTCTCTATCTCTACATGATGATGCGCCTCATACCTGCTCTTTAAACCATCTAAAATGTTCAGGCAATGCTCCGTATCCGGCTCCTCCACCGTGACTGGCTGAAACCTGCGCTCAAGAGCAGCGTCCTTTTCGATATATTTTCTGTATTCCACAATCGTGGTTGCGCCGATCAGCTGAAACTCACCTCTTGCAAGAGCCGGCTTTAGTATATTGGAGGCATCCATCGCTCCTTCTGCTCCTCCGGCGCCGATGATTGTATGCACCTCATCAAGGAACAGGATCACATTCCCGGCCGCCTTTACCTCCTGGATCAGCCGCTTCATCCTCTCCTCAAATTCACCTCTGTATTTTGATCCGGCGATCATTCCGGCGAGATCCATTGTAAGAATCCTCTTATCCTTCATGCTCTCCGGAACCGCTCCCGCTGTGATACAGGCGGCGAGCCCTTCTACAACCGCCGTCTTTCCCACTCCCGGTTCTCCCACCAGACAGGGATTATTCTTAGTACGCCTGCTGAGTATCTGCATCAGCCTCTGAATCTCCGTCTCCCGGCCGATAACCGGATCAAGCCTTCCTTCCTCTGCTTCCTGCGTAAGATCTGTCCCGTACTGCCTCAGCACGCCTTCCTTGCCTTTATATCCCTCCTGCGAAATCTCCCCCTGATATTCCCTGGGGTCGATACCCGTCACGTTCAGGATCTCCTGAAAGATCTTCTGAAGATTAATATTCAGAGTAAGCAGGATCCGCGTAGCCACACAGTCTGTCTGGCGGATCATGGCAAGCAGCATATGCTCCGTCCCGATCTCCCCGGAGCCCAGGCGTACGGCTTCATTTTCACTTTCCTCCAGAATATATTCAAGCCGCGGGCTCATCTGAGGACGCTCCTCAAAGGTTACGCCGCCTACCGGGGAAATCAGCTCATTTACCACCTTATAGACGCTTTCCTCCTCCACGCCGTTCATAGCCAGAACCTGTCCTGCGACTCCGGTATAGACCTTGCGCAGTCCAAGAAGCAGATGCTCGGTCCCTACATAAGGATGATTAAGCTCCTTTGCCACAGCTCCTGCAATCTGCAGTACTTCATTTGCCTGTTCTGTATAATTCATGTCACCTGTTCCTTTCTACACCAGGATATTCTCCTGTTATGTCATTCCTAACCAAAGGTATATTCGTCAAACAGCTCATCTACCAGTTCATGTACTTCCCCGCAGCTGATATTCTTGCAGCAGCCCTTTGCCAGCGCAATCCTAAGCTCCTGCTTCATCTCCTCGCGGGCCTGTATCTTATTAATATCAATGGCAATAACCGCCCCTCTTCTTCTGTCCAGCTGTATAAAGCCCTGCTGCTTAAGAAGCGAATAAGCTTTATTCACCGTATGCATATTAATGCCGATCGTATCCGCAAGCTGACGGACAGAAGGGAGGGTATCTCCTTCCCGAAGTACTTCTGTTGCAATTCCCATGATAATCTGATGCTGAAGCTGGACATAAATTGCTTCTGTGCTGTTAAAATCTATCTCTATCACCATAGTATCACCTCTTTTGTTATATACAGGTTAGCACACATAGAATATTTATGCAAGAAAAATGTGAACGGCAAAAAACCGTGTTACTGTTCGCCCTGCTCGCAGTAACACGGTTTTATGAAGTCTAAACAAGCGATCTTATATCTGTATATTCATAGCAGTCAAAACTGTCCGCCACATTTTTGCAGGTAAGCTTTCCGGCATAGGTATTGATTGCGGAATATATGACTTCATTTTCCCTGCATGCCTGCTCCAGCCCTCTGTCTGCTATCTTAAGGCCGTAGCTTAAAGTCGCATTTGTAAGCGCGATCGTTGATGTGCGGGGCACTGCACCGGGCATATTGCCTACACAGTAATGAACGACTCCGTCCTCTATAAAAATCGGATCATCATGGTAGGTAACTCTTGTTGTCTCCCCGCATCCGCCCTGATCGACAGCCACGTCTACAAATACGCTTCCCGGCCGCATCTCCTTCAAATACTTTTTCTTAAATATCTTCGGCGCTGCCTTTCCCGGAATCAGGACGGAGCCGATCACCAGGTCTGCCTCCTTTACACATTTTTCAATATTCGCATCTGTAGATGCCAGCGTCTGTATCCGTGCACCGAAAATATCGTCCAGATATGCAAGTCTCTGGAGATTTACATCCAGGATCGTCACGTTTGCGCCCATTCCCACGGCGATCTTGCATGCATTCGTACCTACGGAGCCGCCGCCCAGTATCACTACATTTGCCTTCGGCGTACCCGGAACTCCCGCAAGAAGGACACCGGAGCCGCCGAAGATCTTCTCGAGATACTTCGCTCCCTCCTGAACGCTTAACCGTCCGGCAATCTGGCTCATAGGTGCAAGAAGCGGAAGCCCGCCGCTTTTATCAACCAGTGTCTCATAAGCCACACCTTTTACCTTACCGTTAAGAAGCGCGTCCGTCTGGGGCTTATCTGCGGCAAGATGAAGATAAGTATAAAGAATCAGGCCCTCGTGGAATAAAGGATACTCTTCCTTTAACGGCTCCTTCACCTTGATCATCATCTCAGACGTATCCCACACCTCTTTTGCCGTGTCAAGTATCCTTGCACCGGCCCGGGCATATTCATCATCTGTAAATCCGGAGCCTGCTCCCGCGCTCTTCTCAATATAAACCTCATGCCCGGAAGCCGTATAGCTTTTTACATTATCCGGCGTCATACCTACCCGGAACTCATTGTTTTTGATCTCCTTCACACATCCTACTTTCACTGTTCATTACCTCCTGCTTTCTTAATAATATACTTTCTCCACGTTTTTGAATAATATTATTCTTTTTATATATTTTATGAAAAATATTATTCATTTATCTTAAAATGATATTACCACATTCACTATAAATATTCAATAAAAGTTATTATTTTAACAGTATTATTGAAATATATTGCTTTAGCATCAATTGTATCTTCAATTTCTCTTGCATATTTTTTCATTTCATGGTTAAATTTAAATGATGAATATATAGATATCGTATCGGAGGATAACGGATATGAAAGACATAAGAGAATTGATTCATAGCGCGGAGCTTACAAAAACACAGAAGATGATCGCAAGATTTATACTTGACAATTCTTCTGACGCGTGTTTCATGACAT